>JBFILF010000022.1:0-23185 GCA_041599835.1 Pirellulaceae bacterium | reverse complement strand
GGAATAACGCAATTGCGCAAGGGTTGCCAGAAACAACTCACAGCCTTACCCCAGAGGGTCTCAGTTTATGTCACGATTTCGCCTGAAAACGGCCTGTTTGGTCGTCGTGCTTGCTGTTTCCGTCGATCCGGCCAATGTATTGGGCCAGGGCATTAATTTGAGGGGTGTTGGTGCCGTCAATGAGTCGATGGCCGGAGCTGCTACGGCGGCACCGATCGACGCCGCCGGTGCCATTCACTGGAATCCTGCGTCGATCGCCGAATTTCACCACGACGAAGCGTTCATGGGACTGGCCTTGTACGTGCCGGATACGCGAGTCGAGTCGACGGTCGGCGTGTTACAAGGTGCTAGTCGAGGCGAGTCGGGTGCGGCACTGATCCCGACAATGGCCCTTGTCCACAGGGCGCGGAATCCGCGAGTCACGTTTGGAATCGGCGCTTATGGCATCGCTGGTTTCAAAGTGAACTACGACGCCAGCTTGACCAATCCGATTTTGTTACCTCAGGGGACATTGGCGCCACTGCCAACGCTGGGTCGCGTTGATACATCGGCCGAGTTTTATCAGATAGCACCCACCATTGCCGTTGCCCTGAACGATTGTTGGTCAGTGGGATTTGCGCCAACGATGACGCTTGGAAAGATTGGAATCGAGCCGTTGTTGGCAGCTCCGCCGACGGGTGGCATTTATCCCACTGGCAGTGGGACGCGATACCACTTCGGTGGAGGGGCGCAAGCGGGTATCTATTTTAAGCCCAACGACCGTTTGAGATTTGGCGCATCGATCAAGACAAAACAATACTTTGAAGATTTCAATTACAAAGCGCAAGATATCAACGGTTTGCCGGTCAACGCCAGGACGCAGTTCGAATACCCGCTGATCGTGTCCGTTGGCACATCGTTTCAACCGTCGCAGGATTTGTTATTTGCCATCGACTGTCGCTGGTTTGATTATTCATCGGCCAAGGGATTTGGAACGTCCGGTTTTAATCGGGACGGATCAGTCGCTGGAGTCGGCTGGCACAGTGTGTTGGCCGTGGCCATGGGTGTGCAAAAACACGTCAACCAATGTTTAACCGTACGGGCCGGATATGTCTGGAATGACAATCCGATTCATTCGGACAACATGTTGCTGGGAGCTGCGGCGCCAGTCATTTCACAACACGTCGTTACGTTGGGAAGCGCGATTCGCCTGGCACCAAACCTGATTCTTAACACGACTTATTTGCACGGATTTGACAACGAGGCATCGGGTCCGTACGCCGGTTTACCCGGTACGAACATTACGATTCGCACGGCTGCCTATGCCTTGTCTTCGGGATTGACCATCCATTACTAAACCAAATCAGCAACAGCTGTTGGTAGAAGGAGCGAACGGAAGGGAATCTGTTCGCTCTTTTGTTTTGTGGTTCGTGCCACGATAAGAGGCCCTGTTCGAATTTCCATCTGGAAGGTATTGTCAGAGGTAGTTGCTCAACTCGACGTGCCACAAAATCGAAGTTCGATCTTGATGAAAATACTAGTCACGAATGACGACGGCATTGACGCTCGCGGGATCCAGGTTTTGGCTAGCGTCGCCCGGGAATTTGGACACATTACCGTGGTCGCCCCCAAGCTGCACTACTCCGGCTGCAGCCACCAAATGACGTTCGAAGGCCATTTGGATGCTCACAACATTGGCGACGGCCAATTCTGGATCGATGGTTTTCCGGCGGACTGCGTGCGGATTGGCCTGGCCCATCTATGTCCTGACGTCGATCTCGTGGTTTCGGGCGTTAATCACGGCGCCAATCTGGGCTTGGATAATTACCTTTCGGGCACCGTGGCCGCCGCCCGCGAAGCGACTTTTTTCGGTTTGCCATCGATAGCGTTGTCGCAATACCACCGCGGGCTGACTGATGAATCGTGGGCTCAATCGAAAATCATGGCCCGCCGCGTGTTGCAGCATTTGTTGGACGGGAGAATTCAGCCCGGCCATTACTGGAACGTCAATTTTCCAAATCTCGACCGGGACGCCGACGCTGAAACGATTTGCATGTCAGAATGCGAGATGGATCGAACGCCTTTGCCCAACGACTACGTTCCCAATGAACTGGGGTTTCTGTACGAGGGGGATTACCACGGCAGAAATTTTCGGCCCGACACGGATGTCGATCGGTGCATGCGCGGCGAAATTACTATGACGCTGTTCCAGACCGGGCCCGCGTCCGTCCCCTCGGACACGCGCACGTCGGCAACGAAATCCTGATTCCGTTGCCCATCATTCCGCTTGTTTAGTCAGTCCGCGCCTTTGCAATTCTTTTTTCAGTTCCCGGCACTCGCTGGACGGGGCTTGGCATAGCGAACATTCTGGAGTGACATCGGGGTTGTCCAGAGCCGCGATCCCGCCACACGAACCCCGAATGCGGCGGCCGGTCAACGCCACCCCCAAACTCATCGCCACGACGGCCAATACGAATACCAACACCGCCGCGCCGATCGTTGGCAACAGCGCATCGCTGGCATCATTTGCCGACTCGACCGCGCGAGGAAAGCCCGGCGTCTGCGTATCGACCAATGCGCTGCCGACCCGCTCGATTATCAGCGCTTCCACCCCCATCGCACTTGCCAGGTCCAAACCGCCGTCGATGCCGACAACCATTAGCGCAGTGGCCGCCGCGTCGGCAGTCAGGCAATCACCGGCGATTACACTGACAGCGGCAACATTGTGATCGACTGGCCGCCCGCTGCGCGGATCGTTCGTGTGGGAATATCGTTTGCCGTCAAGCACGTAGAAATTGCGGTAGTCGCCGGAACTGGCCAGTGAGGCGTTTTGCAGCGAAATCGTCCGATAGATGTCGCGCCGATTCGCAACAGGAGACTCAACACCAATCCGCCACGGTTGCCCACCAGCTTTCTGGCCCAACGTCCGAACCTCGCCGCCCACTTCGATCAAATAGTTTTCCACACCCAGTTGAGTCAGCTCTTGCGCGATCAGATCGACTGCGTAGCCCTTGGCAATCGCCGACAGGTCAACGGCCAGCTCCGGGTGAGATTTTTTTAGCGAGGGGGGATCGAGACGAACCGCCAATTTGTCGTAACCAATCTTGGCCGCCGCTTCGGAGATGGCTTGATCGGAGGGCACGGCAAATTCGTCCTTGTTGGGGCCGAACTGCCATAGATTGACTAGCGGCCCGATGGTCACGTCGAACGCGCCGCTGGAAGCGCGGCTGAATTCGAGGGCGCGGCCGACCAAGTAAGCGGTCTCGTGACTGACCGGGAACCACTCCGTGCCGCGATGCAAATTGAACCGCGACAATTCGGAATCCGGCTTGTAGGTAGACATCCGGTTGTTGACCAGGTTCAGCGGGCCTGTCACCGCCGACTCAAAGGATTCACCGGGCTGCTGCGATGAAAAAGTCTTGACGGAGTATGGAACCGTTCCCATGGTGCTGCCCTTGGTGCTCCATTGGTACAGATCCTCCGCCTGGCCACCAGCGATCGGTAGCACCACGGTAAAACAAGCGGCCAATGCCACGAGCTGTTTCAAGGGAGTCGACATATCGAGGTTCAGTAACGGCAGCCGCATCGCCGCAGCACACGACTGGAGGGACCGGCTGGGCGCGGTTCACATGGTCAATTAACACGGATCGGCAAGCGGAATCGGGGCTAACCGCCGAAGTCGTCGTACGCAATATTTTCGGGCTCGACGCCGAGATCATCGAGCGTTTTGAACACGGCCGCATTCATCATCGGCGGACCGCAAATGTAGTATTCGATGTCCTCTGGCGCCGGATGCTGTTTCAGGTAATTGTCCAGCACTACTTGGTGAATAAAGCCCGTGTAACCGTCCCAATTGTCTTCCGGCAGCGGTTCGGACAGGGCGATGTTAAATTCAAAGTTGGGAAATTCTTTTTCAATTTCGCGGAAATGATCGATGTAAAACAATTCCCGGTAACTTCGTCCCCCGTACCAGTAAGAGACTTTTCGGCTGGTTTTCTGCCGTTTGAATAGTTCAAAAATATGGCTGCGCAGCGGCGCCATGCCGGCACCCCCGCCGATATAAACCATTTCGGCAGCGGTATCCTTGATGAAAAATTCACCATAGGGACCTGAGATCGTGACTTTGTCGCCGGGTTTCAGGTCAAAGATATAGGACGACACGATCCCGGGCGGCACGTCCGGCATCCGCGGGGGCGGCGAGGCAATGCGCACGTTTAACATGATGATGCCGGTCTCGCCCGGATAATTGGCCATCGAATACGCGCGAAACACTTCGTCATTCACGACGGACTTAAACCGCCACATGTCGTACTTGTCCCAATCCTCTTTGTATTCCTCTTCGATTTCGAAGTTTTTATATTCGACGACGTGGGGCGGCACTTCGATTTGGATGTAGCCGCCGGCCTTAAACGCGACTTCTTCGCCGGGCGGCAGTTCGAGAATCAGTTCCTTGATGAAAGTGGCGACATTGTGATTGGAACGGACGGTGCATTCCCATTTCTTGGTTTCAAACGCTTCTTCCGGGACGATCACCCGCATGTCCTGTTTTACCGCCACCTGGCAGGACAGGCGAACCCCTTCGCGAGCGTCGCGGGGCTTGATGTGGTTTTTTTCCGTGGCCAGTATGTCGCCGCCGCCTTCAAGCACTTTGACGGTGCATTGAGCGCATGTCCCGCCGCCGCCGCAAGCCGATGACACAAAAATCCCTTCCGACGCCAGCGCGCCCATCAGCTTGCCGCCCGCCGGCACGTGGATATCCTTTTGGCCGTTGATGTTGATGGTCACGTCACCGCTGGCCACCAATTGCTTTTTGGCGACCAGGATCACGGCAACCAGCGCCAGGACCACCGTGGTGAACATCACTACGCCAAGCAGAATTTCCATAGTCTTGCCAACCAAAACTGAAAATCGTTACGCCATGCAGTAATTAATTAAATACCGTTAAACGCCATAAAGGCCAGCGACATCAGGCCCACGGTGATAAATGTAATCCCCAGCCCCTTGAGTCCATCCGGCACATTGCTGTAGAGCAGTTTTTCGCGAATGCCGGCCAAGGCCGCAATGGCGACCGCCCAGCCAAAACCGGAGCCGACGCCGTACACCACACTCTCGCCCAAATCGTATTTGTTCTGCACCATAAACAACGTCCCGCCGAGAATCGCGCAGTTGACAGTGATCAACGGCAAAAAGATCCCGAGCGTGTTGTAGAGAGCGGGAAAAAACTTGTCCAAGGTCATCTCCAGGATTTGCACGGCGGCTGCGATGACGCCGATGTAGCTGATCAATCCGAGAAAGCTCAAATCGACACCCGTAAACAACGCGTCCTTCTTTAACAACAAGGTGTAGATGATATTGTTCAGTGGAACGGTGATCCCCTGCACCACGATCACGGCAATGCCCAGGCCGATGGCGGTTTTCACGTTTTTGGACACCGCCAAAAACGTACACATTCCCAAAAAATACACCAGCGCCAGATTTTCAACGAACGCCGACCGAAGAAACAAATTGATGTAATTATCCATGTATCACTCAGGTTCAACTTGATCTGGATAGTACGTTCTCAAGATCCAAATGAAAAAACCGATGATGAAAAAAGCGCTGGGTGGCAGCAGCATGAGACCGTTGGGTTGATAAATCGATTCGGGCAACACCGTGAAATTAAACAACTTTCCCGATCCAAACAGTTCGCGGAAAAATCCCACGATCAGTAGAATCATGCTGTAACCCAGCCCGTTGCCCAGCCCGTCGAGGAAACTGTCTTTGACGGTATTCTGCATGGCAAAGCCTTCGGCCCGGCCCATAATGATGCAGTTCGTGATGATCAATCCGACAAATACCGAAAGCTCTTTGCTGAGCTCATAGGCAATCGCCTGAAGCACCTGATCCACCAGAATGACCAGAGAGGCAATGATCGTCATCTGCACGATGATGCGGATGTTGTTGGGAATGCGGTGACGGATTGCGGCAACGGCGGCGCTGCTGCATCCCGTGACAAAAATCACGGCCAAACACATCGTGAACGACTTGTCCAACCGCGTGGTCACGGCCAGCGCCGAGCAAATCCCCAACACCTGCAATGCGATCGGGTTGTTTTGAAAGATCGGATTGAACAATACATCTTTGGCTGAACTTTTAGCCATCGGATGCTCCTGATTTTTGTCGCGGTTGGACCGCCGAATTCATCGAACCGCCCGCATCGCTTGCCCCCACCGAATTTGCATGAATCCGCGGTTCGAGTGTTTGGAGAAATGGTCCGAACCCCTGCTCACCCATCCAGAATTTCAGCATCTTTTCTACGCCGCGGCCGGTGATCGTGGCGCCTGACAGTGCGTCAATTTGGTGCGGATCGTTTTTCCAATCGGTTTTGACAAGCTTGATGGCCACGTCGCCGTTTTCATCGAACAGCCTTTTATCCACCCACTCTCCTTCGCTGCCCACCCAGTGAGATTTCCATTCTGGATCGTCGACTTCGCCACCCAAGCCGGGTGTTTCCGCGTGTTCGTAATAGGTGATCCCGCGAATCGTCTGCAGGTCGGCATCCAAGGCAATGAAGCCCTTGAGGATCGACCACAATCCCTTGCCGCGGATGGGAAACACATACATCAGCGGCGTTTCGTCGGATTCGCTGGTTTTCACAATGTACACGTGGGAGCGCTTTTCCCGGGTTTTGATCGTAGCGGGATCGTCTTTCAACCGATCGCTCAGTTGAGGATCACCCGACTCGGCGGCGTCAACCTGGTCAAACTCGCCGGGGTTTGGGTATTCGTTGGTGACATCCTGGCCCGTCTCCAGGTCGATGATCCGATCAATGAAACGTTTGTTAAAGATCTCCGAAACGCTGGCCGTTTCCAGCATCATCCTGGTTCGCTTTTCACCGAATGCCGCCAATAAGATGTTGCGTTTCTTGTCAAGCAGTTTGTTGTAAGATTGGGCATCGCGCAAACCGACGGCAGCCACGGACACCAGCGTCGCGCAAACCAGACAGACGCCGCCAGCCACAATGATCGTGTTCGTAATGCTCTCACGTTCCATGACGGGATAACCTTCGTTTAATGTTGGCCTGCACGACGAAATAGTCGATCAGCGGTGCAAAAACATTGCCAAACAAAATGGCTAACATGATCCCTTCTGGAAATCCGACATTCATCGAGCGCACCATTACCGTTACCACACCGATCAAGAATCCGTAGATCCATTTGCCTTTGTCCGTCATGGCAGCGGACACGGGGTCGGTGGCCATAAATACCGTTCCAAAGGCAAATCCGCCCAGCACCAGATGCCACCAGGGTGGAATGTTGTACACCGTCGATTCGATGGGGATCAGGCAAAACACCGTGCTCAAAAACGTCATCCCCAACACCAGGCTGGCCATGATTTGCCATGATCCGACGCGGGTGGCGATTAACACCGCTGCCCCCAACAGGCAGCACAACGTCGACGTTTCGCCTATCGAACCGTGCATGTTACCGAAAAAGGCGTCCCACCATGACATGCCGCCGGCGGCCACCTCGGTGCCGTCAGGCAGCCGGCCAGAGATTTCCGAAACCACCTGCGAAACGGATTCACCCGATTCGGCATTGGCGATCGCATTGAGCGCCGTTGCCCCGCTGAAGCCGTCGAGGGACGTCCATACTTTGTCGCCGCTCATGTCGGGAGCATACGAAAAGTACAGAAATGCCCGGGCCGTCAGCGCCACGTTCAAAAAGTTAGTCCCGGTCCCCCCAAACACTTCTTTGGCGACCACCACCCCAAAGGCGATGCCGATAGCGACTTGCCACAACGGCGTGTCGGGAGGCAAGGTCAACGGGAACAGCATGCCCGTGACCAGAAAACCCTCGTTGATCTCGTGTTTGCGAATAACACTAAAAATCAGTTCGCAGTTGCCGCCCACGATCATCGTCACCAGGTACATGGGCAGGAAAAACAACGCCCCGTGAATCAAGCAATGCAAAATTCGTTTGAGATCGAAATTCGTGAAGTTTTCATAGAAATCACCGGCGGTTGCATAATCCACGCCCAAGACGTTGTCCATCAGCCAGTAGCGCCAGCCCGTCAGCGACTCGGCCGTGGCGTCCGGTGCCGCCAAATAGGCCTGTTCGATGATTTTGCTGGACTGGTAGCCGGTGTTGTACATCGACATCAGGATGCAGGGGATCAAGGCAACGATCACCATGCTCATCATTCGCTTGGTATCAATCGCATCGCGGACGTGCGTTTTGCCCGTCGCGACTTCGGCCGGCGAAAACAAAAAAGTGTCGTTGGCTTCATACAGCGGGTAGAGCTTTTCGAGCTTGCCGCCCTTTTCGAAATGAGGCGCGATTTTATCCAGCAATTTGCGCAGCATAATTGACCGGTTAACCCTCTTTCTCGATACGAGTCAGGTTTTCCCGCAAAATCGACCCGTAGTCGTACTTCCCAGGACATACAAACGTGCACAGCGCCAAATCTTCTTCGTCCAATTCCAGAGCGCCCAGCAACTGGGCGTTTTCCGTGTCGCCGACAATGAGGGCACGCAACAAATGCGTGGGCATCACATCCAGCGGCACGACCCGCTCGTAAGTTCCGATCGGCACCATCATGCGGTGGCTGCCGTTGATGTTTGTGTTCAAGTTGAACTTGCGACCACTGAACCAAGATCCCAAATACGTGCGGGTCACCGAAAACTTGTTAAGTCCGGGTTTTTGCCAACCCAAAAACTCTCGCGAATCGCCTTCTTCCAATACCGAAACTTGCAGGTGATACCGTCCCAGAAAATGCTTCGGTTCACTGGCTCGGCTGCCGCACAAAATGGAACCGCTGACGATGCGGCAATGGTCACTCGCCAGATTTCCGGCCAGTAGATGATGAAGATTGGCGCCGCGCCGCGCCGAATACAACTGCGGTTTTTTAACCGGTGGCCCGGCGACCGAAACCACTCGCGGCGTATAGATGTGACCGGTCGAAATCAAGTGACCCCAGGCAATCACGTCCTGGTAATTGATATGCCACACCGTATGGTTCGCATTGACGGGATCGAGCAAGTGGATATGCGTGCCCGGCAGTCCCGCCGGATGCGGCCCGTCAAACGTCTCGAATTGCACTCCGGGAATTTCGCGACCGGGCACGCGCGAGTCCTCCCGCGTGCACACGAATACGGGACCGCGATTGATTTTCGTCAGCAACTGCAAGCCGCGCTCAAACAACTCCTTGGAGCGGCTGATGATCAATTCCGGCTCAGCCGCCAGAGGATTTGTGTCCATGGCGGTTACAAAGATGGACCTTGCCGTCGCGTCCGGTGCCGGAATTTTACTGAACGGGCGGGTCCGCAATGCGGTCCATTCGCCGGATTTCACCAACAGCTCGCGAAGCTGCTCGTCGCTGACGTTGTCAAACGAATCATACGACGGGAATGACTCCTGCCGGTCACCCTCCAATTGGATAATCAGCGATTCGAATTTTCGTTTTTCACCGCGATTAACCGAATGAACTCGGCCGGCACCCGGCGCGGTAAAGATCACCCCGGGCGTCTTTTTGTCCTCGAATAACGGTTGGCCCAAGCTGACCTGATCGCCGTCTTTGACAAACATCGTCGGCCGCATTCCGACGTAGTCGTCACCCAATAATCCGACCGAACCGATTTCAGGACCGCTGGCGATCGTCTGAACCGGCTGTCCGGCGATGGGTATATTCAGCCCGCGCTTGATGACATGCGCCATGGTTGATCTTTGTTGAATGATGGTTGTGAGGCCTGCGGCCCCCACCCATCAGTTGCCGTTCCTACGAATTGAAACTCACCAAGTTTATAGTGCCTGTGAAAAGTTTCACAGAGTCGAGCAGAAAAATTTGACTGTTACCGATCGAGTTCTTGGATCCGTACCCCCGAAGGTATCTCGCCAGCTTGGCCATGAAAACGTCACCGGCGGTTTTGACCGTCAGATGATAGGAAAATCCCCCAAAAGCACAACACCAGAGGTAGATGAATGTCCCGGCACCGGGTCCCGGCTTCAGGAATCGCCACATGCATGGCCCGCCGTGGCAAAATTCGCTCACATCGACAACGTCAGTTCCTCGGGATCGCCGCCAAGCCTTTGAAACTTCTCCAGCCAGTTTTTCAAGTCCTTCGATTCGGCGTGCTGAACCGCCAGTGCCAGAATGCGGTTTGCCGCATCTTCGTCGCCTTCGTCCAGGCACCGGTGGTACAGTTCCAGCAACCCCACGAAATACCGCAGCGTCAAGTTGTCGTCCATGCGGGCTCTCCGCAACGAGCGAAAAGCGGTCAAGTAGCGTGGCACCCATTGCGGTTCATCAATGAACATCGCCCGCAGATCCAACACCTGGATGATTCGGTAAGCGTCGCCGGTGGCCAATGCTGTCTTTGCCGCCGTGTCCAAAAGCAATTCGCGGGCGGGCGGTTCGCTTTGCTGGATCGCCCGTTCCAACAATTCCTGGGTTGCCTGAATCGCCTCGTTGTGTGACATCCGCTGAATGCGCGAGCTATCGGGTAATGGCGACGCCAATTGCTGTCGAGCCTGCTGGATTGCCGCGGCGTCGGACGGTGCAGCGAGGTCGACGTCCGCTAACAATTCCGTCCAGTCCAATTGGAGGAACTCGCGAAGCGGCAGTGCGTCGACGCCAAATTTTGCTGCCAGATCAATAGTGTCATTGGCCTTGTCGATCAAAAACGGGTTTTGTCTTGCGGCAATGGCATACAGAAGCGAGCGGTAACGCTGTGTGTCGATGTGTTCCGGCGCCAGGTCTTTGCAAGCAATCGCCAGCGCGATCAATGTGGGCAAACGATCGTATTGCGATGCAACGCTGCGACCAGCCAGCCGGTACACTAATTGTTCTGGTTTGGCTTCGACGATCGAGATATACGCCTCGTCAATTTCAAATTCGTCCGCTGCTCGCAGTTGGCTTCCGATCGATTCCACCTGTTGCCAGAAATGCTGATAATTTAACTCGATCAGCCGCAATAACTCCCACGCGCGTTGCTGATCTCGATTCATGGGCAGCTGCCTGGCCAATTCAAGATTGTGATCGGTCCACTGAAAATCGCGACGCCGAATGCCGTGCCAGGTTTCGTTAAAGTACTGTGCCAGCTGCACACGCTGAACCGCGGTTGGCGTTCCCGTGTTTTCCCATTGCACCTGGACCGTAATCCACTGGGCTGCGCCCTCGGCCGAAGAATTTGATTTTGATGAATTGGACGTCGAAGATTGACGGGACGCGCCGGTTGATTTCGGTTGTTCTCCGGCAATGGCGACGTCAATGGCGTCATTGATTGCGTCCCTGGCGTTGTCGTCCTGCTGTTGCTGTGCAGCGGGAGGCGGCACCACCGGATTTTTCTTTTCCATTTGAGAATTCTCGATTTGAGAATTCTGTTCAGCGGGTTGCTGGCGGTTCTCGTCCGCATTGTTTGTCAGTTGATCTGAGATGATGTCTTGTTGATTGAATATCCAATAAACGCCTCCGGCGATCAGACCGATCATCACGAGCGTCGCGAAAATCACCGGAACCAATCGACCGACAATTTTGAATCGGCGTTTAACTTTTTTATCCGTGTTGACCGCGATCGGGCTGCCTGCGGGTGGCGGAGGTGGAACGGTAGCTGCTACGGCCGGCTTGGCGATCGGCGGTTCGTCGACAACTTCGGCCATCGGCACGTCCGCTGACGCCAATGAGCGCAAATCGTCGACGACCGTATCGATGCTCCACTCGGTATCCTGGTCACTATCGGCACCGGTTTGCTTCATACCAAATTCAGATTCCGGCGGTTTGGCGGCTGGACGATTTGGTGCCGCCATGCGATCTGATTTGGTCGTTTGTGGCCGCGAATCCGCGGCTTCGATCTGGCTCAGATAGGTTTCGCGGGCGACCGGATCAATCAGGCACTTGTAGGCCAGCTTGATTTGGCGCCGCACGAGTTTCCAAGATGTTTCATCGGCTGGCGGCGCGGATTCGCCCAGTCGGGCCAGCGCGCCCTTGGCAGCGCGGGTGATGATCGCCTTGTCTTTCTCCGACCGGTTGAGCCCCAGTAATTGGAAATAGTCGGGGTCGGCTGCGGCAAGTCCCAGCCACTTTTTGAATGGGTTTGAATCAGCCACGGTAGATACTGCGTCAGAGCGTTCCGGCGATCATCCATGCACGATAGTCTTCCTATTGTAATCCTCCACCCCAAGTCGTCCAATCTGGAACACGCGCGGCGGGGGTGGCGAACGCCTGACCTGCCTGGACCGCCTGCCCTGGCTTACAATGCCTCAAAACAACTGCCCGAGCCAACCGCCAGTTGGCAATCGTTTTCGGACTAATGATTTTTGCCAGGGGACATAAGATGAACTCCGCAATTCGATTAGCCATGTGCGCCGCCGCGCTTGGCCTGGCCGGCTCGACGTCGGACGCTCAGCTAACTCAACTTCCGGAATTAGGTGACACATTGACGGAACCGCAAGTTGCCGCGTTTGCCGAATTAGCTTTAAAAGGCATGGATCAGCAGTACCCGAACAAGCCATCCAACGTGATGGTCGGTCCCGAGTCGGTCAGGTCGCCGCAAGAGATGCATCCGGCATTTTACGGCTGTTTTGACTGGCACAGCAGCGTGCACGGTCACTGGATGTTGGTTCGCTTGATTCGGTTGCATCCTTCACACCCGATGGCAGAGACGATCCGAGAGAAATTGGCCGCACATTTGACCAAAGAAAATCTGCTGAAGGAAACCGAGTACTTTGCCGAGGATCACAACAAGAATTTCGAGCGCATGTACGGCTGGGCCTGGTTGTTTCGACTGGTGGCGGAATTGCATCAATGGGATGACCCGCAAGGCAACCAGTGGCGAGAAAACCTACGACCTTTGGAAGCGCTGCTGATTGACAAAGTCACCGACTACCTTCCCAAGCTCACCTATCCGATTCGCACTGGCGTGCACCCGGATACGGCGTTTGCATTGGGGCAGATCCTGGATTACGCCCGGTCCGTTGGTCGGCCGGAGCTGGAGCAGCTGATCGTCCGCCGCAGTCGCGATTACTACCTGAATGACCGCGACTATCCGTCCAACTACGAGCCGTCCGGCGAAGATTTTTTTTCCCCGGGGCTTAACGAAGCGGACTTGATGCGACGCGTGTTGAACCAGTCCGAGTTTGACCGGTGGTTGACGTCATTCATGCCTAGTCTCGGCAAATCCAACGACCATCGATTGTTGCAACCGGTCGATGTTTCCGACGTCACCGACGGCAAGATCGTTCATCTGGCGGGATTAGATTTATCGCGCGCCTGGTGTTTTCAAGGTGTGGCCCATGCGCTCGGTGATGCTGATCCGCGGCGCGAAGTGTTAATGCGGGCAGCACGGGAGCATGCGGCCAAAGGATTTCAATACGTTTTTAGCGGGCATTATGAAGGTGAACATTGGCTGGCGACTTTTGCCGTATATACCTTGACTCAAGTCGGTATTTGACTGGTGATGGAGTTCCATGGCCGGAAGCGTCGAGACAGTTTCATCTTTGACACGATTGACCAAGTCGTATAATTCACCGCGGCGATCCGTGCGGGCCGCCCATAAATTTGCACAATTCAATTGAGAATTTTTATGACCAGGGAAATTTCAAAAATCGGACTGGCAACTTGCATCTGTTGGTTGGCCGGTTTCACCGGGCCAGCGATCGCCCAAGACGTGTTGCCACCCCAGGAGAAAAAAGCCGAACCGGCAAAGTCGGTTGAACAGACGGCGCCCAAACAAGTGGGCGAGCCGGAATCACTGACCGAAAAAGCCAGTTACCTGATCGGGTACAACATCGTCAAGGATTTTGAAACTCAACTCGTCGATGTCGACATCGAGCAATTGATCCGCGGCATTCGCCAGGCGGCTGCCGATCAAAAAACCAATATGTCCGATGAAGAAATTCGCTCGGTCATGCAGGCGTTCGAACGTAAAGTGATTCGCGAGCGCGAGCAGCGATTGGCGAAAATGGCGGACGAAAATCAGCGGAAAGGAGAAGCATTTCTCCAGGCTAACGCGTTAAAGGAGGGGGTCAAGGAACTGGAAGGCGGATTGCAATACCTGGTGTTGAAACAAGGAAGTGGCCCCGGTCCGGAACTGAATGATCGCGTCAAGTTGCATATCAAGGGTTCGTATATCGACGGTACGGAGTTTGAGTCCACCACCGATGGTGAGCCGGTGGAGTACAAAGTTGCCTTTGGGTTGAGAGGGGTCACCCAGGCATTGCAGCGCATGAAAGTGGGCAGCAAATGGCGCGTGTTTATCCCTGGTAACCTGGCCTACGGCATCCAGGGCAATCCGCCAACTGTCGGCCCCAACCAGACGTTGATCTACGAATTGGAACTTGTCGACATCATCAAATGACGATCCTGCTGCGGCGATAGGCAGCGGCCATCACAAGTCCAAAAAATAGAAGTACTCCCGATAGGGTTCGATGCCGTCATGCATCTCGCGAACCCGGCCATCTCGCTTGAAATGAAATTTTTCAAAAAATCGATGCGCGCGCTCAAACCGGACGTCGGACCAGAAGTGGACTTGCCGAAAATTGTGGTCGATGGCCCAGTCGAGCGTGATCTGCATTAAATCGGTACCCCAATGTGATCCGCGCAACGATTTGGCCAAATACAACCGCCGGAAGCGGCACACGGTTGACTCGTTCGGATCGGGAACCGCGCCGTGTGAACCGTGCATCGTGCCATCCAGCTCCAGCACCCAGAAGCACCCGCCCGGGTTGAAATACCATTTCTCCAGGTCGAGCAAATCCTGATCGGCACCTGTTAAACATATTTTTTCGTCGTACTCGGCATAGATAGTCTCCACCAATCGAATCACTCCTTCACAATCGGCATTGGTGGCAATTCGGATCACAGGGCCTGTCGTCATGTTTAGGGAATTTGACGCAGCGATTCTAAAGCGAGCTGCGCATGATCTCAACGGAACCGCCGATGCCAGTGCAAGGCTGGCCAGCTGGACGGTTCAAGGCTAAGTTTGTGTTTTGGTTCGGATTCGTCGGCGTTGAAATGCGAAGAAACCAAATCCAGGTGGAATGACTCGTGAAAATTGCTGTAACTGGCGGAACCGGGTTCATCGGGCGGTACATCCTCCGGCGCTTAGCCGTCTCCGGACATCAACTGCGCGCCTGGCGACGGGACCATAGTGACGTTTCTGGATTGAGCAATATCGATGTCGAATGGCTGGCTGGATCGTTGACGGATTCCGAGTCGATGCGGCAATTGGCCGATGGATGCGACGCGATCGTGCATGCTGCGTTATGGAAACCGGGCGCGTCGTTTCGAGGCGGCGAAGGCAATGTGGCAGAATTTGCCGAAGTCAATATCGTGGGGAGCCTGCGTTTGATTGAAGCTGCATTGACCGCCGGTGTTGAAACGTTTGTGTTTTTGTCGACGTGTGCCGTGCACGAAGTCATCTTGGACGACCGGCCTTTGGACGAAGCGCATCCGCTGTGGGCCACGTCGCATTATGGCGCGCATAAAGCGGCGATCGAGAAATTTGTGCACAGTTACGGATTGGGGCATGGTTACAATATCTGCGCCGTGCGGCCGACCGGCGTGTATGGCATGGCCCACCCGGTTTCCAACAGCAAATGGTTCGATTTGATCGCAGCCGTGGCCGCCGGTCACAACGTGTCGGCCGCCGGTGGTGGCAAGGAAGTCCATGCCGCGGATGTGGCCAAGGCTGTGGACATTTTGCTTTCCGCCGACGGTGTGGCGGGACAAGCGTATAATTGCTATGACCGATATGTCTCGCAATTCGAAGTCGCAAACATCGCAAAACGATTGGGCGATTCACCGGCAACCATTGATGGCGAGACGCGTTCACCCAAACATCAGATTGAGACCGGCAAACTTCGCTCGCTGGGCATGACGTTTGGCAGCACGGCATTGCTGGAAAAAACCATCGGTGACATCGTCCATGAAGTACGTAAGATCCATCAATCGACCGCAGCGCCGCAAGAATCCTGATTCGAGTATCTGGGTGTGGCCCATCATCGTCCTGGCCGTGCTGGTCATTCTGAACTTTGTCGGTGTCTATTTGGTTCGGATGTCGGGCTGGTCATTAGAACAACAAATGGCCGGCATCCTGTTGCTTTCGATGGGCATTGGAGGGCTGGGGATCGTTTTGACGATCTTGTTGTACGGCATTCAGCAGATCAGCGACGTCGGCATCGTTACGCTGGTGATCGCGTCCGTGGGTCTGATCTGTATCGATCTGACCATTCGTTACGCGATGTTCATCAACGCGTCGTAGGGGACGCTCTGTCAACGAGCGTCTTCAGTCCTCGATTGACGTTCCGGGTTCCGTTGCGCCGAGCCAGTGGCGACCTGTTGCGCTGGCTTTTGCAGCCTAGCTTCGGGCGCAAAAAAAACCCTCCCGTTTTCGGAAGGGTGTTTGATTTGATTACGTTCGCCACAAGCGGTCAGGCTTGAAAACTGGATCCACAGCCGCACGATTTTACGGCGTTAGGATTATTGAAAGTGAATCCACGGGCGTCGATTCCTTCGTGCCAGTCGACAGTGGTCCCGTCCAGGAACAACGCGCTTTTTTTGTCGACCACAATCTCGATTCCATGCTGCTCCAGCTTATTGTCGTTGGCTTCGTCAAATTGATCGTCGAACCGGAAGTCATAGCTCAAACCGCTGCAACCTCCGCCGACCACGCCAATTCGCAACATCGTACCCGCCTCGGAATCATTCTCGGCCATCACCCGTTTGACTTCGGTCGCGGCCTTTTCGGTTAATACGACGCCCATTAAGTTTTCTCCGTTACTAGCGCTGAGCTTATTGGCCCATATGACTGATTGGCCACGGTTAGTGAATGGCCACATACCTCTTTGATCAAGTATACACCGCTCTGTGAATGGAGCAGTTGCGGCGGTTGCAGCATATACAGGCGCTGGAAGCAAGTCAATTGGAAATAACGACTTAAGAAGAACGACTACCGTTGCGTCGCCGCGGATTAAGCCGGCCGACAGTTTGCCATTGATGATTGCTTTGGCCGCGAGTGTTTGAGCCGGCGATCCCAAGTATGGGGGTATTTGCTGGTTTGATCAGGCGGTTCCGCCTGGGTTGCCATACAAAGCTCGCAGGCAGATTTGCGACCAGCTTTCGTACTGATCCGCCTCGGCCAGAATCGATTGGATCGGCGCGAATCCGGCGTCGGTGATATCCGGTTCGCGGGCCTCCACTTTTGGCTGATCCACTTCAAATACATGCACGATGCCCAAATGGACGCGTCCCACATCAGTTTCATCGTCGTTAATCAAACCGACGACCTGTGAGGTGTAGCGGGTGTCGATCACCGTTTCTTCCTCTAGCTCGCGCTGCATTCCCTGTTGATAGACGCAGGCAGTCGAGGCATCTAACGAAGAGATGTGACCGCCAATTCCGATGCTCTTTTTGGCATGCAACCGGGCCTCACCCTGGCCGCTCCCTCGGGTATAGCGGAACAAATTGACACCGGAGGTTGAGTTGTGTTGAAAAATCACATACGGGATCAGCTGTTTGAAATCAGGATTTTTTTCCATTTCGCCGCGCGGTTGATAATCGGTGTTTTGCGGATCGAGCAATACCGGCGCGTATTTTTCAATCTCCGTCGATAAACCCTGAAAGTGACCCAATTCGTGAAACAGGCGGGTGGGTACGACCAACACTTTTTCCAATTCGACCGTTGACATGTTTATTGCATCCCTTCGCCAAACTTCTTGTTTCAAATTGCTGCAGGTAATTTAGCGACTTTTTTAGCGCGGCGGGAGTCAATGGTGCTGGCTCGCCACGGTGTAGGCCCGCCACGGTGTAGGCCCGCCACGGTGTAGGCCCGCCACGGTGTAGGCCCGCCACGGTGTAGGCCCGCCACGACGGAGTTTGTTGCCAACGGCAATCGAGTTTTTGGCTGTCACGCGTGCCAAATTCCCCTTTTTTGGGGGCTTTCCGCTGGTTGAATTGGGCTTTTGGTCAACTAAAATCGGCGGTTGCCGACAGTTATTTTGCAGCCCCACTGCCCCAACTTGCCATCCTCCCGGGAGCATCCAATGAAATTCTCTACATTGACTATCGCCTTATTGACCATTTGTTTGCTCGCTCAATCCGCTGCGGCCGACGACTTGATTGGCAAAGAGGATTTTGACGGTGGCGCGCTGAACTTAGGCACCACCACCAACGTGCACAATTTCCCAGGCATGGGTGGCGACTTCAATTCTGTCTTTGGCGTGGTCACCGTAGGAACGATGCCATCTGCCGTGGCGGATGACTCCGTTGGCAACGTCAGTGGGATGGGGCCCTTTGCCAATGATGCCCTGGGAATTTGCAGTCAAAATGGCAGCCGGTTTTTTGCCATGGATGACATGGATGGCACACCGCTCCCCGGCCACACTTTCGCCATCTGGCCGTTTGACATTTCCTCAGCCGCGTTTGGATTGACAGCGATTCAAATCGACTTGGCGGCCATGAGCAATTTCGAAACGACTTCCAACGACGGCTTTGTGATCGAAGCGCAAATTGACGGCGGTGGCTTTCAAGAGATATTCCGTGCCGCCCCGGATTCGGCCGCCACGAAAACCTACCGGCCGATGGACGGGGGCGTGGCTTACGGTTACGACGATCCGTTAGCACTGTTTATCGACGGCTCGAGTACGTCTGTTGGATTCCTGGATAAAGCGGACCCCACCACCGGCAATTTCGATACTTACACTTCGACGCTGCTGGCCGGGCAAACCGGATCGATGTTGGAAATCCGTGTCAGTTGGACGGGACCTGCCGAAGCGTTTGAACCGATGGGCATCGACAACATTTGCGTGCGCGGTTTGATCACCCTGCCGGTCACATGTCCGGACGGTTTTACCGTAACGATTGGCAGTGTTAACAGCGGTGGTTTAGCGGATCTTTGCGACAGCGACGATTCATACCTGATTTTGGATCCGCAATTCACCGTGTCCCGTTATCAGTTAAATGTGGAAATTGAGGCGACTTCGCCCACGGAAACGCCTTCTACCTTGGAGTTTAAACTGGAGAGTAGAGTTCAAAATTTTGTCGGAACCGTTGACCAGCGGATGGAATTGTTGAATTTTAACACGGGTACCTATGAACTGTTGGACAACCAAGTTGTCACGTCGACCGACACGGTTTATACAGTGACTCCCGGCGGCACCTTAAGCCGATTTGTCGAGCCCGGCACGCGGAATATGCGCGCGCGGATCCGCTACCAGAACAGCCTGCCGTTTTGGGTAACACGTACTGCCAGCCTCTATTTGCCGTACCGGATACGCCTCGATCAGTCAGTGTGGACGGTAAACTAATCGCCCTGTCGGTCCTGCGCGCCGCACAGCCGTGGCTGACTTAGCTGGCCGCGGGCCGGGAGAGGGTGTGGCAGGGACCGAAAACCGTTGCTCGTGCGGTGCGAACGGTGGCAAAGTGAATATCGACGATGTCGTCGATTTCCGGTGCGTAGCCGCCTGCCATGCACACTACCAACGGGATATGGCGCTGGCCAAAGTAAGACATGACGATTTGGTCGCGGTGTCGCAAACCGGCCTTGGTCAAATTCAACTTGCCCAGCCGATCACCGCCATACGCGTCGGCTCCCGCCAGGTAAAACACAAGTTCCGGATCAAATTGGCCAGCGACGACTTGTAACCCGTCGGTCAACGCGCGCAGATATTCGTCGTCGGTCGCACCTTCGCGGAGCGAAACATCCAGGTCACCTCGTGTCGTGCGAAACGGATAATTTCGTTGGCAATGGATGGAGAAGGCAAACAGGGTCGCGTCGTGTTGCGCGATGGCCGCCGTGCCGTTTCCTTGATGTACGTCGCAATCGACGAATAATACGCGCCGAACGGCGCCCTCGTGTTGCATTGTCCGCGCTGCGACCGCCACGTCGTTAAAAACGCAATAGCCCTGGCCAGAATCCGGAAATGCGTGATGAGTGCCGCCTGCCAGATTAACCGCCACACCACCGGTCAGGACCGCCCGCGCCGCGGCGATACTGGCACCCACCGACCGCCTCGATCGCTCGACCAGTTGCGGCGACCACGGAAATCCAATGCGACGAATCTCCAAAGCGGTCAACCGGCCAGCGGCAATTCGCTCGACATAACCCGGCTGATGCACCAACAACAGTTGCTGGTCCGTTGCGGCTTCGGGCACAAGCAACTCGCAATCGGAAAACTCGCCGGACTCCGCGACGCGTTGCCGCAGCAATCGATACTTGGCCATTGGAAACCGGTGAGTTTCCGGCAGCGGCAATTCAAACGTGTCTGAATAATAGATTTTCATTCGTCATCGGCTGGTAGCGACCGTTTGTGTCGGCGCGACAGCAGTTTCGGATTGTCCGCATGGCGCTGGGTGTCCCGAAGGGTGTTCTTTCGCAACGTCGCTCGAAAAGCTTCATCCATGTTAACTCCCGTCTGATTCGCAATGCACGTTAATACGAACAGGACATCTCCAATTTCGCCGGCCAGCGAATGGTTTTCACCGGGCTTGGCAGTTTGGTCTCCAAACTCTCGCGCCATCACGCGCGCTAATTCACCCACCTCCTCGACGAGTTGTGCCAAATTGGTAAGCTCGGAGAAATAGTCGACGCCGACCGACTCAATCCATTCATCGACCCTTCGCTGAACGTCCGCCAGGGAAATGGATTCCGTGCTCGATGGCTGACCATGAACGCGTTGGGGTTGGTTGGGCGTTTTCATACCGGGATTATGGATAGTTTCCGGGGTTTGGAACATCATACACGCTTTGCACCAGACAAGACTTCCGTCGTTGAAACCGCAGCAGGGGCCAATTTTTGAACATTGTGTTGGGATATCCCGCGGACCACAAACACGTGGCGTTAATTCAACGTCACGCGCCGACGAGTCAGGTTTTTCTGGCAGGCGATTCCGAAGTTGCCACCGCAATCCAAGAGGCCGACGTGTTTTGCGGGCACGCCAAGGTGCCTGTCGACTGGCGAGCCGTGGTCAACGGTGGACGTTTGCGCTGGATTCAATCTTCCGCAGCCGGACTGGATCATTGCTTGACCCCGGAGGTGATTGACTCGGAAGTGTTGGTGACCGGTGCCTCGGGCTTGTTCCGTCATCAGGTTGCCGAGCATGCCATGGCGTTGCTTTTCGGGCTGATCCGCCGCCTGCCGGTGTTTTTTCAAGCCGCCACCGCCAGGCAATTTTTGCGACAGCCGACAGATGATTTGCGTGGCAAAACAGTCGGCATCGTCGGTTTCGGCGGCAACGGGCAACAAATCGCCCGGCTGCTGGCCCCCGTTGGATGCCGCATCCTGGCCACGGATCGGTGTGTTAGCCAATGGCAACAGTCGTTTGAACTGCCCAAGATTCACCAATTGTGGCCGGAAGAAAAGCTGGATGATCTACTGCGCGAAAGCGACATCGTGATTTTGACGCTGCCGTTGCTTGACGATACGACTGGGATCATCTCACGCGAGGCCTTGCAACGCATGCCCGACGGTGGCTACTTGATCAACGTTGGTCGAGGCCGGTTAGTTGACGAGGCGGCACTCATTGACGCGTTAACCAGCCGACGCCTGTCGGGTGCTGGATTGGACGTGACGCAATTAGAACCCTTGCCGCCGTCCAGTCCGTTATGGGAGTTGCCTAACGTAATCATCACACCGCACGTTGCCGCGCAGTCGTTTGATCGTAACGACCGGGTGACTGAACTGTTCTGCGAAAATCTGGATCGATTTACGGGCGGTTGCCAGCTGAAAAACCTCGTCGACAAGCAATTGGGTTTTCCGCCGCCCGAGAATCGGCTGTGACGCAATCGTATTCGCCGATTCAAGTTCCGACCGAGCGGCTGCACGTTGCCCGCTGCCGGCATGGTTGCATTTTGTTACGGCCAAAAGGCAGATTCGTTTTGCTGGCAGGCGAATCCGACTGGACCGGTCGCCGTGACTGAGTCTACGATAGAAAATTGAATGCCTTGACTTTCCTGCCTCAAAATATCGGTTCGCTCATGGCAGGGCGCTGACCGGCACCAAGCCATCAACCCCAGGACCATCACCGATCGGGCACGCACACCGTCCGGTTTCCTGTTCAATTGACTCGCGCAATTGCAATCGCCAAATGTTGTTAATCGACTTTTGATGGACGAAGAATTTATTTTTACAGCCGATTCGCTAAACATTACCAACTCGCAAGATCTGACGCGGACGATGACGCACGAGGGCGAGACGGGCGGGGATCGCTGCGCAGAATTGATTGCAACGTATAGCGACATCATCAACCGCAAAAAACTCAGCTGGACAAGCCACTTGCGTTTGGATCGACGTCTGGGAGCCGGTGGTCAAGGCGTCGTCTATTTGACACAACGACGCGGTGCCGACCAATTTACGCTGCCAGTGGCACTCAAAGTATTTTCTCCGGAACGTTATCCGTCGCCGGTGCTCTATGAAGAAGACATGGCGCGGATCGGCACGACCGCGGCCAAGGTGGCGCGGATCCAGCACGATAACCTGCTGCTGGTTCAGGATTTTGTGGAGCACGACCAGATTCGCATGATGGTGATGGAATGGGTCGAAGGCTACGACCTCCGCAAGTTATTGACGCCGCAAATGCTGGTACGGCTGGCCGCGCGCGTCAGTCAGCGCCGCTGGTACAACATCAACGAAGTGCTGGTCACGCAGGGCCCTCTGCAACCTCGCTTCAAAGCCGGAGTCGCCGTGGCGATTGTCCGCGATTGTCTCGATGCGCTGGCGGCCCTGCACCGACACGGACTCGTGCACGGTGACATCAAACCGGCCAACATCATGCTGAAACGCAGCGGGCATGCCAAGATCATCGATATCGGGTCGGCGTTCGATTTGGAGGAACCGCCGTCCAAGCGAGCGTGCACGCCGGCCTACGCGGCGCCGGAAGTGCTGGAGGGAGACGGGCAATCGCCGCTGAGCGATTTAGCCAGCCTCGGTTATGTGCTGGTCGAACTGTTGTCGGGACAACCCTTGTTCAGCGGCAGCACAAAGCTGTCCGAACTGTTGGCCGCCAAGCGGCAGATTATTCATCGATTGCATGAGTGGTTGCCAGAAGAGGTAACGCGTAACGAATTGCTGATGTCATTTTGTCGAGGCTTGATCGCTCCGGATCCCGCTCGCCGTTTTCCCAGTGCCGAGGCGGCGACATTGCTGGAAGAAGGTGCGGCGGCATTTCATCGGCAGCTCATTAAGTACGATATGGCCAGCGAATACGAAAACGATATTCGGATTTGGATCGAAGAG
>JBFILF010000021.1:0-23199 GCA_041599835.1 Pirellulaceae bacterium | reverse complement strand
TGCGAAGAATGGGTTACGCGGTCGTTGCGATCATCAATTGTCATGATGTAGAACGGTTCACTCAGCTGAGCGAGCCGCTGTTGAGTGAGGGCATTGAAACGCGCCACCTGTCAGATGAATCTGCGGTGCGGTCCATCTGCGAAAAACAGATTTTGCTCCGCTAGTCACAGCCGCGTCGATTCGGGGTACATTGTTCCGGATGAAGACATACGACTGCATTGTCCTGGGAACCGGAGGGATCGGCAGCGCGGCCGCCTATTTTGCGGCGCGGCGCGGTTGGAGCGTGCTTGGTCTGGATCGCTTTCCACCGGCTCACGCGCGCGGTAGTTCGCACGGGCGAACTCGGATCATCCGGCAAGCTTACTACGAACATCCGAATTACGTGCCGCTGGCCCTGGAAGCGTACCGTTTGTGGTCGGAATTGGAACAAGCCGCAAACCGGAAACTCGTGTTCCAGACGGGATTATTGCAAGTGGGAGACCCTGACGGCGACGTTGTGCAGGGAGTCTCGCAAAGCGCGCGTGAACACCAATTGCCCATCGAGCGGCTCACTGCCGAGCAGGTTCGTCAGCGCTGGCCGGTGTTCAACGTGCCCGCTGGACATGTCGGGCTGTATGAGACCATTGCTGGCTATTTGCCGGTTGAGACGTGCGTGGAGACGATGCTGTCCGCCGCGATGTCGCTCGGTGCCCAGTTGCAGCACGGTGTGACGGTAGTTGGCTGGTCGGCCGAAAACGAACGGTGCCTGGTGGAAACCGACCGCGAAACCTATTCGAGCCGGCGACTAATCATTTGTCCCGGTGCGTGGGCGAGTAATCTGGTACCGGGCATTGGAGAGTTGTTGCGCGTCGTTCGCAAACACCAGCACTGGTTTCAGATAGCGGATGAGCGATTTGCATTGCAGGCGGGGTTTCCGACGTTTTTGTTCGAAACGGACGACGGCTTTATTTATGGTTTTCCCCAAATCGACGAGCGCGGCATCAAGTTGGCCGAACACACCCGAGGTGAGACGGTGGACGATGCCCTGAGCGTGGATCGAAGTCTCGATGCCGAGGATTTGCAGCGCGTTCAACGCTTTGCAGCCGAATATTTCAACGCGCCGAATCCCGTGCATTCGGATCACAGCGTTTGCATGTATACGATGTCGCCGGACGAACATTTCATTGTCGATATGTGCGACCAGCATCCCCCAGTGGCTTTTGCCTGTGGCATGTCGGGTCATGGGTTCAAATTCGCGCCGGTATTCGGACAATACCTGGTTCAGCTGGTCGACGGCCAGCCGCGATCGGACCTGGATTTTTTGCGTAGTGGCCGCTTCGCGAATACGTTGCAATCGCCGGAGTCCGACTAGTCACCCCCTAAACGCGATCTGCCTGCCATGACATCAAAGACAGCCAACGTCATCGTCATCGGTTCCGGCCCAGGCGGCGAGGGGGCAGCGATGCAGTTGGCCAAAAGCGGCCGCCGCGTGCAGATCGTGGAGCGCTATCATAAAGTCGGCGGTGGCTGCACGCATTGGGGGACGATTCCCAGCAAAGCCTTGCGGTTCGCCATTTATCAACTGACCGAGGCGCTCCACCATCCGCTGCTGCGAGCTTGCAACGTGTCCGTCGACTTCACCATGGATGATCTGCGGCGGCGGACCCAGTCAATCATCAATCAGCAGGAAGGATTGCGGCGGCGATTCTACAATCGCAACGACGTGGAAATTGTGCATGGCGAAGCGCGTTTTATCGATGCGCATACCCTCGAGGTGGCCGACGGGCACCTGCTGTCGGCCGACGCGATCATTCTGGCCACCGGTTCGCGGCCGTACCGGCCGGATCATATCGATTTCCAGCATCCGCGGATATTTGACAGCGACACCATCCTCTCGCTGAATGTGATACCCAAAACGATGTCCGTGTACGGGGCGGGCGTGGTGGGTTGCGAATACGCATCGATGTTGAGGCACCTGGATATCAAGGTCAATCTGGTCAACAGCCGCCAGCGATTACTCGATTTTTTGGATGACGAGATTTCCGACGCGCTAAGCTACCACATGCGCGAGAGCGGGATCGTGATTCGGCACAACGAATCGTATCGCAAGATTGTCGGATGTGACGATGGCGTGCAGCTGCATTTGAAAAGTGGCAAGGTCCTGAAAACGGATATTTTGTTATGGGCCGCCGGGCGGACTGGCAATAGCGATGCGTTGGCGCTGGATCGGGTAGGTCTGTGTGCCGATTCGCGCGGGTACCTGACCGTCAACGAAAATTATCAAACGGAGGTGGATCACATTTACGCGATCGGAGATTTAATTGGATTTCCGTCGTTGGCTAGCGCCGCGTACACTCAGGGACGGGTTGCAGCCCAGCACATTCTCGGAGACGCGCCATCACTGGCCCAACGGTCCTTGATCCCATCGGGGATTTACACCAGCCCGGAAATCAGCAGCATCGGTCGCACCGAGCGTGATTTGACCGAAGCGTGCGTACCCTACGAAATCGGTACCGCGCATTTCAAGCATCTGGCTCGCGCACAGATCACGGGCCGGCCGATTGGGATGCTGAAAATCCTATTTCACCGAGAAAATCTCCAGGTTTTGGGCGTTCATTGTTTCGGGCCGAATGCTTCGGAGATCATTCACATTGGCCAAGCCATCATGGCTCAAACGGGTGCCGGGAACACGCTGAGTTATTTTCTAAATACGACGTTCAACTACCCGACGATGGCCGAGGCGTACCGGGTGGCGGCACTCAACGGGTACAACCGCATTTTCTGAAATTAGCGAGAATTTTGCGGCCGGAGACCAGAATTAGCGAATCTGGTGACTCTAAAAATATGTTTGTCAAGTAGGGGGGTTTCTGTATACAGACTGGGAGTTTGAATTAAAATGAATACCGGCAAAACCGTGGATAACTTACGTTTACCTGGCGAAATCCGTAGATTTTCGGTTTTATGCGGAGATTTGCTGTCTGGTTGCGAGTACAGTCCCACCGGCCAATCGTTAAATCTTCGTGATTTCCCAGATTCCGCGGAAACCAGATCATCATTCATTCGTTTTGTGGAGCAGAGGCTCCAGACACTTCAGATAGAGGCAGAGACATATGGGCGCGCCAACAGTACAGGCCAATGATCGCACGATTCTGCTAGGCAACATGATTGTCGCTTCGGATCTATATTTCGCCTCGGATCCGGATAATGACCCGATCACGCAAGTGCGTTTCCGCGATCTCAACGGCGGTTCCGGCTCGGGGTTTTTTACGTTTAATGGCCTGGTGCAGCCGGCCAACGTAAACCTGACGTATAACATCGGCGACATCGGAAACTTGCTTTACAATGCCGGCACTGCCATCGGATCGGAAACGATCCAAGTGGCGGTCAAAGCTGGTGGCGAGTGGAGTGCGTTTACCGACTTTGTCATGTATTCGGTGGTGGCGAATCTAAGGCGACCGATTTTGAGTGCGCCGGATCTGGTCGTCGTGCAAAACGAAACGCTGCGTGTGGCAGAATTTGTGAGCTACAGCGATCCCGATGGCTGGCCGGTCAAGCGATATCGCATTCGTGACCGGAACCCCGGAATCAATTCCGGCTATTTTCAGTTGAACGGGGCCAAGCTGGACGCGTTGGTTTGGCACTATGTCAATCCCGGCGACTGGGAAAATCTGAAGTTCGTTGCAGCCAAATCCGCGCCCAACAATGACCGGCTTGATTTCCGTGCCTATGACTCGGATTTGTGGAGTTTCCGCATTACGGTCGATGGGACGACAACGATAAACGCCAATCGCCCGGTAGTCATTCCAGATGAAGTTGTGGTGGGGCCGCGTGAACGCATCCCGATGAGGGATCTATTTGCATTTACCGATGCGGACGGAAATACGGCTAAGGCTTTTCGATTTCTGGATACCAGCCCACATGGTTTTTCAGGCTTCATGGAGCGGAATGGCATACCGCAGCCGTCAAAAGTCTTTATCCAAGTACCAGCCAATGAGCTCGACACGTTGGAATGGGTGGCTGCGAACAAATCATTCGATGAATTGGTCCGGGTCCAGGTTTTCGATGGTCGTCACCTGAGCGATATCGCGACGATTCGCGTGCAGTCCCGCCCAAAACCCTTGTTGTTGGGTGTCAATGAAGACACAGTTGTTATCAACGAGCTCGAGCGAGTGGCGGCAACCGAGCTGTTTACGAAAGTCGACAACGGACCGGCTTACACAAGGTATCAGGTCTACGACGACAATCCGGAAATTTTGAGTGCCGAATTCGCCATCGGCGCCACGTCGTACTCGGCAAACACGGTACACGAATTCACGCCACTGGAATATTCCAACTTGGAGGTCCAGGGTGGATTGATCGATCAGGTGTCGCGCGACGGAATGTACGTCCGCGCGTTTAACGGCTTGTTCTGGGGCGACTGGACACGGTTGAACGTCAGGACTGAGCCGTATCATATCGAAGCATTGGCGGTCAGCAGTTGGGCACCGTTTTTGCCTCAGACCACCGAAAAATTCACCATCACCTACAGCTTCATGCAGGCGTTTCCAGAATATCCGTCGGGAGCCGCCGATGAAGCGTCATTTATCCGACCCTGGAATACGCCAGAGTTTGATACGTTTGATTCACCCAAGGCGGCGATGCGCCGAGTCTTCCAAGTTTACGAGGAATTTGCAAATTTCGATTTCGTTGAAGTGCCCGACAGCAGCATCAATCCTCAAGGCGGTCAAGGTGGCACAATTCGCTTAGGAACATATTGCCAAGCAGCTACCGGTGTCATCGCGTATGCGTTTTTCCCCAACCCCGAGGAAAACGGTGGCGACATTTGGCTTAATCGGGCTTGGTCGGGGGGACCGGATCTCGGCGCGGCCCCGCGAGGCTCGGATTTTTTGGAATGTGAATTTCAGGTAGAGGATAACTTTGACGAGGGCCCCGGCATCGGGGGCTTAATCTTCACGGCATTGATCCACGAACTCGGTCACTCGTTGGGTCTCAAACATACTGATACGCCATTCCCGACCACTTCGCCGTTGGCACAGACTCCGTTGAATTCGATCATGCAAAGTTTTGTGCAGGAACGGCCGGATAGTTTCCCACCCGGTATTTATGCTCAAACACCGATGTTATACGACGTTGCGGCACTGCAATCGATTTACGGTGCCAACGAAACGTTCAACAATACGGACACAGTGTACGACTTGAATTACTGGTCCGACAACAATGGCATCGACCGCTTGGAGGTGATTTGGGACACCGGCGGAATAGACACCATCGACATGAGCGGCACCTCGCTGGCCAGCAACACTATTGACTTGCGGCAGGGCAATTTCAGCAGCCTCGCCGGCATAGAAACAAACATTGGAATCACGTTTGGCACCGTGATCGAGAATGCGATCGGCGGCGACCTACCGGACGTGATTTTCGGTAACGAATCGGACAATGTCTTGATCGGCGGAAACGGTCCTGACGTTATCCAGTATTTCGGAGGTTCTGATCTGGCGACCGGTGGTCGCGGCAACGATACCTTCTTGACCCAAATGGGAGATGGCAATAACCGAATCAACGAGAACAGGTTGGCCGGTCGCGATCGAATCGAAGTCGGATTGTTCCTGGGATTGGACAACTTTGCCGACGACATGTCGTTTAGCCGTTTTGGCAACGACTTGCTGATTGACTTTACGATCGATCGCGGTTTGAGCCGCGGAACCATTCTGGTGGAGAATCATCGATGGGGTGGTTCGCGAGTTGAAACGCTGGAAGTGATGGGCACCGATGTCGATTTGCAATACCTGTTCGACAACATCGGGATGCCCGGTCAACGGTTTTCGATCACCAATACCCCGGGCAAATACGGCTTCCTCGTCGCACCGGTGACCTAGTTCGGACAAAAGCTGCTGGCGGCGAGTGCGTTTATCGCCTCGCCACCTGGCACATGTACCAAAAAACAAACGCCTGCCACGAATCATCGCGGCAGGCGTTTTTCGTTGCCGTATCCAAGGTGTCAGGTCACGTGTTTACCGGCTTTGCGGCGTCGTGAAGTACTGGTCGATCCCTGCAGGTTGCCGTTGAATGTTGTACGGGTGCTGCTGAGGATAGGTAGGTCTCACGATGGGCGGCAAATTTTGCTGGTTTTGTCCTTGGCCGATCATCTGGCCGGCGGTGGGGTTTTGCCGCTGATAAATCGCGTTCGTGGGACTCGGTACCCGGTAGCCGGAGATGTTCGCAGGTTGGGCCATGCCGGGCCGAATCTGTCCGCTCGCGCCGCTTATTTGCGGCAAGTCCGGTTTGACGACTTCCCACGAATATTTGCATGCCGGACATTCAACCGACTTCTTCTTCAATACCTTGACGGAACGGGCTTCGGCACATTGAGGCTGGCAATTCCGCCGCCAGGGCGGATTGACTTTGGGAATGCACACGGTTTTATAGTCGATTTCGTAGCACGAAACGTCTTGGGTCCCTTGTTCGCATTTCAATACGCAAACTTCCTCGTTGCACTGGGGGCAGCGTTGGCACAGTCGGCCACGCAGGCCACCGGCACAACCACCACCGCATCCGCTGGCACAACCGGTGGCGCAACCGCCCGTCGCGCCGCCACAACACTGGGCGCTCGCCGCGCCGGGGGCGGCCATGGAAACACCCAGGATCAGGGCAGTTCCGACCAAAATCGATTTGATGATTTGATATCTCACGTCTATGTTCCTTCGAGTTGGTATGTCAGTTTTCTTTAAGCGTTAACTGTTTAGAAATCGATTGCGAACCGCACGCCGGCGATCTGGTAGGATCCGCCACCAGCTAGTCGGCGATCGATATCGCCAAAGATGTAGTTGAATTGCATCCGAGCATACGGATTCCAGTACCAGTTCATGCCGAACGTGGCGCTGGTGCCGCGCCCGCCCAAGATGTTTTCATCATCCAGGTCCGCGTAGGAGAACCGTGCGGCAACTTGCCAGGCGCCCCGGCCGCGTTGGCGGAATCCGTCACAATCGCAAACTGAGAAGAAGTTCTCGAATGGCTTGATGCGTCCGATCGTGCCTGTGGTGCGATCCCATGGAATGTGCTCGCCGGTGAGGAAATAGGAAGCCTGGATGTAGCCACCGTGCAAAAGTACCCGCGATCCAAAGAAATCGAAACGATCCACATTGACCAGCATGTACTCGCCGACCACCTGCATTGGACCGACATTGGTGACGCTTTCCACGCCGACCAGCGCAAATGATTTGGCACCGGCGATCGTGCCCGTATCCAACCATCTGTTGGTCGACCTGGCTTCCGGGCGAGTTGCATAACGGGATTGATTATTGGCACCGAGTCCGTCGGGATCTCCCCACGACCCGGAAACAGCCATATGACCATATCCTCGACCGTGGGAGGCCTGGTCCCACCACCAAGTGCGGGCAAGTCGCCCGGCCACTTCCATCTGGTAATGGTCGCCAATGTAGCCTGGACCGGACTGGGTCAATTCCTGGTTGAAAATACCGAATCGCCAATTGTTGCACAGGTTTTTGCTCACGCCGTAGCTGGCAATCCCCAATCGCCGCGCGTCCTGGTTGAAAGCTTCGATCGCGAACGGCCGCTCCATGAATACGTTGAAGCGACTGCTATTCAGGTGATCCAAGCCATAAGGTCGCTTTTGATTACCGATCAACAACTTTTGCAGAACGGGCAAGTCCCTGAATCCCAGGTAGGCATCGCGATACGAAAAGTTGTTTCCGCCGGCCCACTCGGATTCGATTCTATACAACATGTTGTCGTTAACATCACCTGACACGCCGAGTCGCATTCGGCGAAAGATGATACGATCCTGGGGATCACCGCCCTCGAGCAACACGATGCCGGGCGTGTCTTTCGGGAACGCCCAGTAATCGAGGTGAAGGCGACCCATCAGTTTCATCTTCTGGTCCCCGTGACCGACGTTGACTTTGTCGGCAAGGATGGCATCGATGTCGCCAATGGCATCAGCATTTTGTTCGACGGCCTGGCTAATCGATGCATCCGGACCGGCAGCAGCGCCGCTTTCCAGGGCCTTTAAACGCTGATTAAAATCGTCCATTTGTTTGGCCAGCGCCTGCTGGTCCGTTTCGTCCTGCTGACGATCGGCCAGTTTCATGTAGGTCGCCGCAGACGACGGAACGGTCTGGTAGGACCCGGTTTGGGCATTGGCGGAGGGGCAGAGAATCCACCCCAGAGCCGCACAACTTAACAACAATTCTCGTAATCTCATTTCTATATTCCTCGGATATTCCGGATAGTCTGGTCACACCGGTCTTTTCGTGTTTCGGACGAATTCCGGGTATTTCTCCATTGCAGAATGTGCCTGAAATGAGAATCCGAACAATCTTCATCATTGTGCCAGCAAAAAATCGACACAGCCCTCAAAACCGGACCGGATTAGACGTCAGGGAGGGCCACCTCTACCCTGTAAATCGCCGAATCGTCAAACTTTGCGCGACCTGACGAATTTCGCTATCCCGCCGCCTAAGGCGTTCGGCGGGCGATGGCGACTTTTACTTTTCAAGCCTGCTTGCGAGCTTTTGCGCCACCAAATCGGCCAGCCGATCGAGGTCAATCTCTGTGTGAACTGTTTTGGCTGGCCCTGCATCGTCTGCCTCGGGATGCGCGTTAAAAGCGCGATGCGCTACGTTGGCCGCCCCCCAATGTTCGCGAAACGATTGGTGACCGCATACGTTACAACCGGCTTTGTCACCGTAGATTCGCAGATCGGAAAATCCCCATTGTTGTTTATAAGCTAACAGTTCATTGGCATGATCAACGCCGATGTGATGGATCCCGCCCAATTGCCGAGACAGTATCAGTGTCCTGCAGTAAGCGTCCAGAATATCCGTAAACCAAAAGGCCAGTTCGAGGTCCGTCCCAAAGCTCAATGTTCCGTGATTGGCCAAGACGATGACGTTACTGTCTTTGACGAACGGAATGATCGATCGCGAAAAGTCGGCGGAGCCAGGCGTCGCGTAGGGAGCGATTGGCACTTCACCCAAAAAAATCTCCACCTCGGGCAGCACGCATTGGGGTATGGGTTCGCGAGCGATGGCAAAGGCCGTCGCGTGGGGTGGATGGCAATGAACGACTGCCTTGACATCCGTTCGCTGGCGATAAACTTCCAGATGTAACATGATTTCACTGGAGCGCTTTTTGTTCCCAGCGATCTGGTTGCCATCCATGTCCACAACGCAAAGGTCCTCGGGCTTCATGAATCCCTTGCTTTGCATCGTTGGCGTACACAGGACTTCGTCGTCGCTTAAGCGAATGGAAATGTTGCCGTCATTGGCAGCCGCAAATCCCTTTTCATGAATCCGCCGGCCAATTTGACAAATTTGGTGTTTTGCGTACATCGTTTACAGTGAGTGAAATTGCCAAGTTAAATGCTCCTCACAAATTAACGGCGATTGGCAAAGTCGGCAATCAGATACCGGCAACAGGCGATTGCTTGACCCGTGCGGTGATGAGAAGCGCGGCTCGATGCACGACACCGCACGTGAAGATCTAATCGACAGTCCAGGCGGCCTGGGCGGCCTGCTGTGATTATTTCAGCGTGTTTTGACCAACTTGGCTGGCCACGGCCGCGGGTTCGTAGATTTCAACGGGAATCCGCTCACGGATTTTAGCCAGGTGTTCTCGGAAGACGGCTTCACGCTTGGCCTGCATCAGCTTTTCCCGAATATCACTTTGCGCTTCAGCAAACGGCACAAATCCTTCCGGTGACCGCTCCATCACCCGAACAATGTGAAATCCTTGGTCGGTGGCAATAATTTCACTTAGTTTGCCCGGTTCGATGGTGAATAGCAGCTGATCCAGATCCTTGTCGCGCAAACTGCCTTTTGTCGTCCAACCCTGCTGCCCGCCATTTTGAGCTTCGTAACCCTGCGACTTTTTCTTGGCCACTCCCGCCAGCGAGGCCCCATACACCACTTCGTTGCCCATTTCCACAATGGCGGCCAGGGCTTCGTCACGAGTTGGGAAGTTTTTGAACCGCACCATCAATTGTTCCCAGCGAACTTTGGGCTTAATTTCATAATCACTTTTGTGTTCCAGGTAATAGTCATACATTTCGCGGTGGGATATCTCGGCGTTGACCTGGATTTTGTCCCGCAACACAAATTTGACCAGCTCATTTTCGCTCCAGCTGCGCCGAACTTTTCGAAGCGACGAGCCGAGCGCTCGAAAATGCGCGTCGAGCATGGCCGGAGATTTGACTTTGGCCGCTTCCATCATTTTCGGAAGCACCTTTTCGTCAAATTGGTCATCGGCGGATTTGATGATGTCTTCGAAATTGGCGGCTTCGGGCAAGCCGTTCTTGACGTCGATAAAGAGTAATTTGGCCTCGATGTATTTTGGCAACAACTGGACAATCAAGTTTTGTTTTGCCGCTGCTTTCACTTCCGGCGGGGCACCTGCCGCGATTTGTTCGGCGATCTGACTTGCTTCGACCAACAAATCGGCCACAAAAATCGGATGGCCACCGACCCGGGCCAGCACGCGTCCTTGCTCAAACGTTTCGCCGCCGAAACCCTCGTTGTCCTGCAAATCGTCGGTCGGCCGGGGAGTTTGCCCCTCGACAGGCTTTTGCGGTTGCTTGACCTTGGCAGGGCTTTTGAAATACGGATCCGCCGGATCGGATGCCGATTGCGCGGAGAGTACTCCCGAGCAACAAGTTGCGAACCAACTCAACAGGAGAGCTGCGATGGTCCAGAATCGTGGGGCAAGGTCAGTCGTCACCGCCGTGCCGATCATCAGCGCTCGCATGCTTATAAATCCTCGGATTGAAAACAGCCTTGGTGCAATTGCGACCACGTCGCACGGGTGGACCGACACATATACGCGGCGCCGCAGCAAAAAGTTTTTGGCGGCGGAGTTTAGGTAACGCCAGCAGGTAGCTGCAAGATTGATTTCAAAAGCGAAATTAATTTATCCGGCGGGATTTCCGTTTTTCGCAACGTCAAGTAGGCCGTGCTATCATCGACGATCCGCATATTGTATTGGGTCTGGTCAGCCAGCTGGCGCATGCGGGCTGCATCGGCAAAGCGAATCCCCAGGTATTTGTCCTCCAGAAAGACGGATTTGATTTGCCACAATGAGGCTTCGAGTTTGATTTCCGCCAGGCGCGTCAACCGTTTGACGCTGGCGGGCAGCGGTCCGAAACGATCCTGCAGTTCTCGCTTTAACGCGTCGATGTCGTCAAAGGTTTCGACGCGGTACATGCGCCGGTAAAAATCCACCTTTTGTTGGCGATCGACGACGTATTCATCGGGCAAGTATGCTTCGATCGGCAAATCGATGTCCACGTCCATAGAGATCTTGGCTGGCATTCGTTTGAGTCGGCGAACAGCATTTTCCAACAGCTGGCAGTACAACTCGTAACCGATTGAGGCGATGTGGCCGCTTTGCTCGGTGCCCAGCAAGTTTCCGGCGCCGCGGATTTCCAAATCGCGCATGGCGATGGCGAACCCGGCGCCCATCTCACTGTACTGTTCAATCGCCCGCAGTCGCTTGGCCGCAGTCGGATTGACGTGTTTCCGCGGATCGACAAGTAAATAGCAATAGGCCTTGTTCTTGTAGCGGCCGACGCGACCTCTCAACTGATGCAGATCGGCCAGACCATACCGTTCCGCTTCATTAATAAAAATCGTGTTGGCATTGGGGATGTCCAAACCGTTCTCGACGATGGTGGTGGCCAGCAGAATATCGTAACGACCGTCAATGAATCGCGTCATCGTCCGCGCCAACTCGCCTTCGGCCATCTGACCATGCCCGACGCCGATCCGCGCCTCCGGGACAATGTGTTGCAACTGGGATTTGATCAGGTGGATATCCTTGACGCGATTGTGAACAAAGTAGGTTTGTCCGCCGCGACTGAGTTCCCGCAAGATGGCTTCGCGAACCAATTCCGGATCCAAACGAGTTACTCGAGTTTGCACAGCCAAACGATCTTCGGGGGGCGTCTCCAGATTGGAAATGTCCCGCACGCCGACCAGTGACATGTGTAACGTCCGCGGTATTGGCGTAGCCGACATGGTCAGGCAATCCACTTCGCGCCGCAGTGTCTTGAGTCGCTCTTTATGGGACACGCCGAACCGTTGCTCTTCGTCGATGATCACCAGTCCCAGATTTCGAAATGCGACGTCTTTGGATACCAGTCGGTGAGTACCGATCACAATGTCCATTTTGCCGCTGGCCAACAACTCGACAACTTCGCGTTGCTCACCGCCGGTTGAAAAACGGCTCAGCCGCGCGATGTCTACCGGGAACTCGGCCATTCGTTGTTTGAACGTGCGGTAATGCTGCTCCGCGAGCACCGTAGTGGGGACCAGCATGGCCACCTGGTAACCACTTTCGACAGCTTTGAAAGCTGCTCGCATGGCGAGTTCGGTTTTTCCAAATCCCACGTCGCCACACAGCAGCCGCTCCATCGGCCGGTCGGATTCCATATCCGATTTGATCGCTTCGATCGCCGAGACCTGATCGTCGGTTTCGTGATAGGGAAATGAGTGCTCGAATTCGAATTGCCATTGCGAATCCAGGGCAAAGGCAATTCCAGGTCGCGTGGTCCGCGTCGCCTGGAGTTCGAGCATTTCGGCGGCCAAATCGTTGACTGCCTGTTCGGCGGCCTGTTTTTGCTTGACCCACGATTTGTTGCCAATGCGGGCCAAGCGGGGCCGCGTCTTGGTGCCGCCCACGTATTTTTGCACCAAGCCAATTTTTGTGGCGGGCACGTAAATGCGGGTGCCGGCATGAAATTCCAACTCCAAATGCTCGGTGTGGTGCCCTTCCTTTTCCAACAGCTTGAGTCCGCGAAATCGCCCGATGCCATGGGCCAGGTGCACGATGAGATCTCCGGCTCGCAAGTCGACGAAGCTGTCGATGGCTTTGCCGCCACGCCGCTGGGCGGTGCGTCGCAAATCGCTGCGGCCAAACAACTGGTCGCAACCCAGCAGTGCGGCGCCCACGTGGTCAAGTCGAAAACCCGCGTGCAAGGAACCGACACTGAACTGGATCCGCTGCTCGGCGAAGGCAGCAGTCGGCTTGAGAATCTCGGTGACGCGATTGATCTCCGATTCGGTTGCTGCGATCAGGTGTAAATGCCTGCCGCTGGCCAAGCGATCGACTTCTTGGCGGACATTCGAAATGTCGCCCGAGAATTGATCAAGCGGTGTGACGGGCAGGCGGCAGTATTGCGTGTCCTGGTCGGTGATCAGCCGTCCGGCCAGGGCAACCGCCAGGTGGCGCCAGGATTGCTGAATCGCCGACAGTTCGTGCATTTCGCCAATGCCCGACAGCCGCTCGTGCATTAGCCGGGACTGGGATGCGATTTCGCCGGGCTCAGCCAGCAAGACCAATGCGTTTTGCGGCAGGAATTCGCAAAAATGGCTTTGGATGTTTTGCCTGTCCGTCAAACCTGCAATTTCGATCGCTTCACATTTGTCCATGCTGCGCTGGCTATTCACGTCGAAAAATCGAATCGACTCGACCACGTCGTCAAATAGCTCGATGCGTGCCGGCAGCGACCAGTCCGGGGCAAACACGTCGACAATGCCGCCACGCGATGAAAACTCACCAGGCATCTGCACGGCCGTCGTGGATTGATATTGGTTCTGCACCAACCAATGTCGAAACGCATCCAAATCGAGGCGTTGCCCGTTTCGAACCCAGAACGAGCCGTCGCGGATGGCGCGACGGCTGGGAACAGGCAGCACCAAAGCCTGAATCGATGCGGCCATGATCGGCGGCACGTGGCCCGCCGACAGGTCTTTAAGCAATTTCAATCGCTGTCCGTACCCGGGATCAGTAGACAGGTCGTCCCGGTTTTCGTGCGTGGGAAACTGGCTAACCTCGTGGGTTGCAAACAGCGGAACGTCGTCGACGAACTGATCGGCGATTTTTTCGTCAGCCAATACGCACAGCAAAGGCCGGTGCGTAGCCTCATGGATCGCGGTGGCCAGCAGCGCGCACGACGACCCCCAGACTGAGTCGAACGAGGTCGCGCCGCCACGATTCAGCGACTCGATGCACTCGTTCCAACCCGCGACTTCGAAAAGAGTACGCGGCAGTTCCAAAATCCGGCGTGCCGCAGTCAACATGGCTGAGCCGTCGGACATGATGCGGCAATTCTACGTGAGCAGCCCGGATATTCAAATATCGACCGCACCGCTAGAGACCGCATTGCACAGGACCGCACCGCAACGGGGCAGTAACACGCTCGCCACACCCCGCACCGGCGGCTGGCTCAATGGCTCGACATCACTGCCTAGTTAAAAAACCGGATCGACAGCGGATAAGGCCAAAGCTCACCATTGCTGGCTTTGATGCCGCCAATAATGGGAAACACAATGGCGATGATACCCAAACCGATCAACAGCGGGATGCCAATGATCACAAACACCAGCAGGATGCACACAAAAGCGTAGATGATATAGGAGATGATCGCGTTGACCACGATTTTTCCGTGGGCGTCGATTTCGGGAAACTCGTCTTTCTTAATCTGCCAAATTACGATCGGTGCGATTAGGCCCGCCAGCGGCACGACGTATCCGGCAAACACCGACAAGTGCAAAAACATGGCCCAGGTGCGAGCGTCTTTGCTTTTATCTGGAAGATTCATTTGACTGTTCGTCCGTCTCAACAAGTGACTGGAAACGAATGCCCTTCATCGTAAGCTGCAGTAGGCGCGGCTTCAACGACCCGAACCGACTGAGTGGTCAATCAATTCCTGTCAATTCCCTGGCCGTTGACACGACTCGGCAAAGCCCCTCACGCATGCGGTCGATATGGGTGCGGAAACTCAGTACGCAAATCCGCAGAATAAACCGTCCGTCGATGGTCGTGCCAGTCATCATGATCCGGCCACCGCGATTGATTTCGTCCAGCCATCGTCGGTTCAGTTCGTTGTTTTGAACGTCGTCCGCGTCTCGCCGGTTGAGACAAAATGCCACGACCGTCAAACGGGGCGGCGCGACGATTTCCAATTCGAACCGCTGCGATTTTTCGGCAATTTCCGTCTGCAACCGGCATAACTGCTGATGAGCCCATTGGGCCAGACGCAGTTTTTCTTCCAGCAATGTTCTCCACAAACCAATTCCGTGCAGCTTGATCGGCAACCAGATGCGCAAGCTGCGATTGTCGCGGGACAGCTCGGGTGAAATTTCACAAAAGTCTTCCCGTTGCCGATCACCGGTCATCGCCGGCATGTAATCCGAAGTAAACTGAAACGCCGGCAACAGATCCTCCCGTCGTTTGACCAGCAGGCAACCCGTGCCGTACGGCACAAACATGCCTTTGTGCGGATCGAGCACGATCGAATCGGCCTGTTCAATTCCTGTTAAGATGTCACGCCCCCGCTCGGTAAGATTAAAAAACCCACCGTAGGCCGCATCGGCATGCAACCAGCAGCCCGACGAATCGGCAATCGAACGCAGTTGCAGCAGGTCGTCGATCGCGCCGGTATTCGTGGTCCCCGCGTTGGCGACAATCACCAGCGGTTGAAACCCCGACGATTGGTCGTCACGGATGGCGCGGCGCAGCGCCTCCAGATCAATTTGGAATTGGCGATCCACCGGGATCTTCCGCAAGTTGGCTTTGGGAAAACCGGCCATGAACGCTGCTTTGTCCACGCAATGATGCGTCTGATCTGAGCAATAGATGCGGGATCGCTGAAAATCGTCACCGGCCAACTTGACCCGAGCCACAATCAGCGCCGCCAGGTTGGCCATCGAGCCGCCGGTCGCCAGAAAACCACCGGCCTGGTCGCCGTAGCCCATGATCCGGCACAGCCAACGGATCACTATCGACTCAATTTGTGCTAATGCCGGGGAGGCGTTCCATACGGTGACAAAACGATTGGTGGTGCTGGCGATCAAATCGGCAATTGCCGCCTCCGGAATTCCCCCACCGGGAATGTAGGCGAGGTAACCGGGACTGGTCGTATTGAAAGTGCCTGGAATGTAATCGTGGAATATATCTTTCAGCAACGGATCCAACTCAGTGCCATGTTCCGGAAGTGTTTCATCTATGGCCGCCGCAACGGACTCACCCGCCTGGTTGTTTTTAACGGGATAATCATCCAGGTGATCAAGGTGGTTGGCAATGTAGCCTCCGACCTGGTTCAACGTTTCTAGAAACGACGGCCCGTCGACGTTTAGCGGCGACGTGCGATCCGCGTCAAACGGCCAATCGACTGGTTCCAGCGAATCATTTTGTTGCGAACTATCCAATTGACCGGGCAACTGATCCGATGCCGCGGTGGCGTTCGGACTGGATGCCTGTGATTTTCGTTTGTTCAGATTGCTGGCTGGCTGGCGCAAACGGCCCGCGAGATTCGCTTGAAGAATTTCTCCGGTTTCCACATTCATCGCGGTCAACCATTGATCGCCGTAACAGAATGTATCGAGAATTATGATGTGGCCCAAGTCGCACACTTCACCGTTGAGCTGGGGCGTGTGGCCGCAGATCACCGTCTTGCCGCTGACATGCGGATCAGGAATGAACCCGTCGCCGACGTGTTGCCAGAACAATAAATCGTCGGGCTGCTGGGCCATTGCCAGTTCATGGTTGTATGCTGCATGAACGAAGATATGCGTGTCGGTTTCGTGGAACCGTTGGCAGTGATTCAAAAACGTCCGGTGGTGCATCGGCAGATTGTTGATATCGCCACCATAACTTTCCAACGTCGTTTTGCCGCCATTGAATACCCAAAACTCGAAGTCACGGCGGTTATTCAGCGCCTGGGTCATCATGATTTCGTGATTCCCGAGAAGCGGAATCAAATGACAGTCGGAAATCAGGTCCGTCAGGGTATCCAGCACTTGGGCACTGTGCGGTCCGCGGTCGACGTAATCGCCGAGCGTAATGATGGTGTCGCTTGCCTCCGGTTGAATGGCTTCCAACAGCGCATGCAATGCGTCAGCACAGCCGTGAATATCGCCAATGACTATGGTTCGGTCAGGCATCGGACCGGTTCACTACCATAAAAAACAGACCTGCAAAAACGCATCGCGAGTAAAAACGTTATCTTACGCGTCTTTAGCCAAATCGACCAAGGGTGCCCGCGGCGGCGGACAACATCTCGCCGCATGGCGGATTACTCGTCACCTTGCCGATCAGTTGTGTGACGGGTCGTCTGGAATCCGTAATGAGCCGAGGTTGTCAAACAGAATGCCCTGCCCAACTTGTTCGCAAACAGACTGCCAAAGCGATTCGGGATCCTCAAAGACGTGTTGTGGGCTGGCGATCGCGGTTAGCCACCCGCCAACTTCCAATTCCATTTCTAATTGGCCGGCGCCCCACCCGGAGTAGCCGCTGAAAAATTTGACGTGTCCGTCTCCGCAGCCGACCAATTCATCCAGCTGATCGCGTTCTATGGACAGGTAGACACCTGGCAATACTTCGGTGGGGGACACGTCCGCCCGATCGTGCAGGGCCATCAAGGGTCCCTCAACCGGTCCGCCAATGTTGATATTGGCATCTCGATCAAGCTGGCTGTCGGCCACTTGGGACCAGATGTCCTGGAGATTGACCTCACTGGGGCGATTGAGAATCAATCCCGAAGCGCCTTCGTCGGAGTGCTGGATAATCAGCACGACGCTTCGGTAGAAATTACCATCGGGCAATTGCGGTGCGGCAATCAACAAGTGGCCTTGCAGCGATGTCATCACGTCTTGCCGGAAAATGAGTATCCGACCCATGCCACGCGCCCCTGGCACAAATCATCCAGCCTTATTTTAACAACTACCGCCACGAGGGAAATTGTTGGACTTCCCGCCACGGATTTTTGGGCGGCGGGGCGGCGGCGGACAAAGCCTTTCTAGCCTGAATTACCTTCATCAACTAAACTGGCAGGGGAATGTAATTCAGATTTCACTTACGGTTTGAGCTGATCGATGGTATCCAGGAGTATTCAGGTCACCAATCAAGAACAGTTATTTCAACAGGCCGACTTGATCGTTGATTCAATATTCCCCCGCTTGGTGAGCATGCGGCGGCATTTGCACATGCACCCCGAGCTGTCATGGAATGAGGAGCACACGACCAGATATATTGCCGACGCCATCGGCGATCTAGGGCTGGAGTTGATTCCGGGTCCGCGGGCTCGCGGTGGAATCTGCGAAATTCGATCCCAGGATTATGAAGCTGCTCCGCGCATCGCGGTCCGCGGCGACATCGATGCAATACCGGTTTTCGAAGAAAACGAAGTCGAATACTGCAGCCGGTACGAAGACGTCATGCACGCTTGCGGTCACGATGTACACGCCACGGTTTTGTATGGCGTGACGCACACGCTGGCGGAGTTGATCAGCCGGGAATTGGTGGACCACCCCGTCAACATGCGGGCCATTTTCCAACCGGCGGAAGAAGTGGCCGAAGGGGCCCAGGAAATGATTCACCACGGCGCTCTGGACGGCGTCGCTGCCATTTTGGGAATGCACGTCGATTCACAACGCGACGTCGGTACCATCGGGTTGAGGAGTCACCTGCAAACGGCCTGTTCCGATGAAGTCCGCGTACAGATCAGCGCGGCCGGCGGACATGCCGCCCGACCGCACGAAACCACCGATCCGATCCTTACCGCAGCCCAGTTCATCAATGCCACGTATTGCCAAATTCCCCGATCGATCGATATCCGCAAATCTGCGGTGCTGACGTTTTGCGAGGTCGAGGGCGGCAAATCGGCGAACGTGATTCCCACGAAGGTGAGAATTCATGGGACATTGCGAACATTTGACGAAGAAGTGCGCCGTACCATTTGGGGCCAGTTGAAAATGTTGGCGTCGCACATTGGCGATGCCATGGGCAGCGAAATCGTCATTGAAAAAGGCGTCTGCATTCCACCCGTTAATAACGACCCGGCGCTGATCCAGCTGTACCGCCACGCCGCGGCAACGTTTTTGGGCGCGACGGCCGTTCATGACATTGCGGCGAGCATGGGCGGCGAGGATTTCGCTTGTTATCAACAACATGTGCCTGGTGCGCTGGTGCGGGTTGGTTCGGCCAACGGGGAGTTTGCTCATATGCCGCTGCATTCGCCACGGTTCGACGTTGACGAAGAGGTCATTCGCGTTGGCTGCCGGTTGCTGTTGCGGACCGTTCTGATCTGGTCACGCAATGGAGGACCCCAACCGTAATCCGGTAGGCGTCCCTATCGCACACTTCATCTTTTATACGGTAAGAAGCATGGCGAAACTGACGTTCACACAGAACGATGCTCCCACGGTAGGAATTGAAGTGGAATTGGGCCTCGTCGACGCGGAAACATTGGCGCTGACCAGTTCGATCAATCAGTTGCTGGAAAAATTGCCGGAGGAAGCCCGGGACAGCTACAAACCGGAGCTGATGCAATGCTTTATCGAAGTCAACACCTGTGTTTGTCACACGATTGACCAGGCGAAAAACGATTTGATCGAAAAACTTCGCGTGCTTGAAATGGCCGCTGACAGTATTGGCGTGAACTTGTGGTGGGGGGCTACTCACCCATTTTCCAGATGGCGGGAACAGTCGGTCACGCCAACCGAGCGATACCTGAATTTAATTGAATTGCTGCAGGAAATGGCCCGCCGCTTGGTGACCTTTGGGCTGCACGTCCACGTGGGTGTCGATTCGGGCGACAAGGCGATTATGATTTGCGATCGCATCATGCAGCACCTGCCCACGCTGTTGGCTGTCAGTTGCAGCAGCCCGTTTTGGGATGAGCGGCAAACCGGATTGCAGTCGTTTCGCTCCAAGATCATGGAAGGCTTGCCGACGGCCGGACTGCCACCATTGATGCGGAATTGGAGCGAGTACGTGTGGCTGGTAACCCATATGGTGGAAACTGAGTTCATCAATACGATTCGGGAAATCTGGTGGGACGTCAGGCCCCACCACAATTTTGGAACGGTCGAAGTGCGAGTTTGCGACATGCCGGGCAATTTGGATGATGCTCTGGCCATCTCCGCGCTGGTTCAATGCCTGGTTAAGGCGTTGTCGGATTTAATCGACCAAGGTGCCTACCAGCACGACTGCCATCCGATCATGGTCCAGCAAAACAAATGGCGAGCGGCCCGGTACGGCAACAAGGCGCGACTGGTCAATTCGTTTACATTTGAGAGCCACTCCACTGGGGCGGCCGTTAATTCGCTGGCCGACCGTTTGATGCAAACGGCCGAAGATTTGGGTTGCGTGCCATATCTCGACCACATCCGCCGGATGGCCGCCGGTCCGAGTTGGTCCGACCGTCAAATGGCAATCCTCAAGCAGACCGGCGACCCGCGCGAAGTTGTGCGTCAAATGCTGGAAGAGTCCAAACTGGAACGCAGCGAATCCGTCAAGTAATCAAGGACCTTGTGCCCCGGTTGCGTTGCGTTGATTTAATGCGGGGCTCCGATTTACCCCTTGGATTTTCGGCGGAAAAAAGCTAAATTATGCGACTTGCTATAACGCCATCCACAAAGGTCTCTCCCGCAGTGTGCGCACGATGAAAGCTGACATTCACCCTCAATACAAGCCGGTGATCTTCAAAGACAAGACGGCCGATTTTGCCATTCTCACTCGCTCGACCATCAAAACCGGCGACGAGAAAATCAAATGGGAAGACGGGAAAGAATACCCGGTCGTTTACGTCGACATTTCTAGCGCCTCGCACCCGTTTTACACGGGCAAACAACAATTTGTCGACACCATGGGCCGCGTGGAAAAATTCCGCAAAAAGTTTGGTCAGAAGTACGGCAAGAAGAAAGACAGCGGTTAAGTCTCAGTGTTGGGACGTACTTCGCCGAAACCCAATACCGGCCCGCCACTTACGAGAGCTCAGCGAATTCGGTGATGTTGCGGTGATTACCGCTATTTGATCCGCCGATCTTATTGTTGCCCGGCGTCTTCAGTGATCTTTTCAAGCGCTACGTCCGCTGCCAGGCGCACCAGCGGATCTTCGTCTTCCAACAACTTGAATAAAGCCTGTTTTTGATCGAGTGCCTTGGCCCCCATTGCCCCCAGCGCATCGGCGGCTGCTTCGCGAATGGCTTCATCTTCCGCAGTGGTTCGCGTCGCCAGGTAATCCGCGGCGGGTGCGGCGGCCGGACCCATTTCGCCGAGGATTTGTATCGCCGTTAAATCAAAGAACGGTTGTTTGCTTAGCTCGATCAAGCGGTCAACGGACGGTTGGTTCTCACCAGTAATTTGCCACAGGACGAATGCCGCGCGGGCTTCCAGATTGGTGCCCGGCTTGGTCATGATTTCTTCAACGCGGTCGGCCAGCGAGATTGCTTCTTCACCCATCAAGCCGATTCCGTAAAGCGCTCGTTCCCGTTCAAAGACTGTAAACCGATTCAGCATTTCATTGAGCATTTTCAACGTGTCAAACTCGTCGGTTTGACCGATCGCTCCCATGGCCCAAGCGGCGTAACTTCGCTGAGACACGTTGCCGTTTTTCAGCAATTTCTCCAGTTCCGGAATGGCGGCCTTGGCGGCGGGTCCGGTTTTGATTACCAGCCGGCAGGCAAATACCGAGAAATTAAAGTTTTCTTGGTTGTTGAAATCGGGCGTTAGATACTCAATCGCTTCCGGCGCGCCATTGGAAAACCCGGTTAACGCGTAGATGGCAGCCACGCGGAACTGTGGATCGTCGTTGTTTGCCAACGTGTTGACCAATAACTCACGATATTCGCAGGCGGGATCGCCGATGGCGTTGACCATGCTGCAACCGCGGCGGAATTTTTCATTGTTAGTTGCTTCCAGAAACGGCCGAATGCGGGGGACGGCCGTCTCGCCTAGTCGCTCGAATACTCGCGTTGCCGCTCGCTGAATCAATTCATCACGCTCTCCAAACAACTCGGCCAGCGGCGCAATAAACTTGTCAATTTCGTCTGCGTGGTCGACCAATTCCGCCGCGGCGTGCATTTTGTCATTCGGGTTGTCCGACTCGAGTTTGGCAATCAGTTCGTCAAGAGTCGGTTCAACCGGCTGCTCTTGCGCCACCAGGCAAGTTACCAACCACATCGGCGCGCAAATGAACAGCACGATGGCTGCGAACACTCGGATACGAGGGCAAAGCATGGGCGAGCCTTTCAGATGGGCAGAAATTTTAGCTCGAAATTGTATACCCGCAGAGATCAATTTTCTATTGACCAATTGTAGATTTTGCGAAGCGCCAGCGCGACGTCAGTGCGAATACTGGCAATATCAATTGGTTTTTTGTGAAATGAAAAAAGATTTGCCGCCCGCAGATTTTGCAAGTCGTCGACGTCCAATTCAGCCGACATCAAGATGATTGGCAAATGTTTGCGATGCTGGCGGATTCGCATGATCGCTTGCAAGCCGGTCATGCGCGGCATGTGAAAATCAATCAGTGCTAGATGCACGTCGCTACGGCAGGCAGCCTCAAAGGCCTCCCGACCATCCTCAGCCAATATGGTCTCAAACCCGCGCGCGACAAATGCTTGACTTAAGGACTCGCGCAGATCCCGATCGTCATCGGAAATCAACATCCGAGGCACATCGCAAATGGGCGGCGTGTAAACGTCCACAACCATAGGTCCACAATCTCAAAACCAGAATAGTCATTACCGTTGCTCTTACAGCCAAATGCAACTTTGATGCCGCACGAATTGGCGGTTTCAGAGTATTTTTCTGGCCAAAATTCACGGGCTCTGATGAAAATGATCTGCAAATTTGGCAGAGATTTGTCCGGTTTTGGCAGCCGCGGGTTATGTGCCGGAACCGCCGCGTTGGCATGTAGATTCCCCAACAATCCCGCGCCCCTGGGTCACCCGTTCGCAAAGGGCTTGCCCATCCGGACGAACGCCGTACGTCTTTGCGGTTTGGGGGGCCGGCCTCCAATCACCTCTGGGTTTCATCGCCTTTGTGCAGCACCGCCATAAAGGCCTTTTGTGGAATATCGACGGACCCGATCGACTTCATTCGCTTCTTGCCTTCCTTTTGTTTTTGCCACAGCTTTCGCTTCCGAGTAATGTCGCCACCGTAGCACTTGGCGGTCACATTTTTGCGCAGCGCTTTGACAGTTTCCCTGGCAATCACGCGGGTGCCAATGGTGGCCTGTACGGCCACCTCAAACATATGGCGGTCTATTTCGTCCTTCAGTTTTCTCACGACGGCTCGGCCCCGCCGCTCAGAATCCGCCCGATTGCAGATAATACTCAAGGCGTCGACCCGTTTGCCGTTCACCATGATGTCGACCCGGACCAATTCGGCAGGCTCATAGCCAACCAGTTCGTAATCCAT
>JBFILF010000020.1:0-23497 GCA_041599835.1 Pirellulaceae bacterium | reverse complement strand
TGCATAGGGGCGTTTAACGCGGTAAAGCCACCGATGTGTCCAGCCCTCCCAGCGGAGACGCCATTTCGATCCGGCGTTCCGCCAGTTTTGCATCGCTTCCCGTTTGCCCTGCCCGAAATAGTATTCGCCGACAAAGGATTCCGTCGTCCGCTCCGGCGGAATCAAGTGTTGCACTTTGGCGTCCGGCAACCAGCAGCCACGGTGACCCTTTTCCAACAGCCGGCGCAGCACGTCAATTTCGTCATCCCCCAAAACCAGCGATCCTTGTCGCCCCAGTCGGGGATCGAATCGAAATTGGGCTTGGACTGCCGTGCGGACGCCAAAATTAGCCCCGTAGGGCAGCACGGATCGGTCAAACTCGACCGTCCGGTCACCCAGATCGCGGGCCGCGAAGCAGCTCTTGCAGATTTTCCAGTTTTCTTTCAACCAGCGTGGACGACGTTGGTCAAACCGGGGGATTATGGGTCCACCCCAAAATGCCATTTCCGGCTGTGACCGAGCGGCCGCTACGTAGCCGGCGAGCCAGGCTTCGTCAACCAACACGTCATCGTCCGTCCATAACAGCAAATCACCGTCGGCTGCCTCGATGGCCCGATTGCGAGCGTGACTGTGTCCCTGTTTGGATTCCGAAAGGGAACGAATATCAAACATGTCGGCATAGTGGCGGATGACTTCCTGCGTGTCATCACTGCAGTTGTTATCCACCAGCAACAGCTCCAAGCTAACCTCGGGCGGCACATCCAGGTGGCGCATCGCGTCGAGCGTGCGGTCCAGCAGCCGGGCGCGATTCCAGGTGCAAATTGCAATTTGTACACGCATTTCAGACCGACAACTCAACTCCTTCCATGGCCCAGACCTGTGGCGTTAAAGTTTGCCACAAACCAGCGATTTGAGCTTGTTCGCGAAATCTCCGACAGGATCCATCGTGTAACGCTGTCGAATATGCTGGCCGGCCATCAGCCCCAACTCGCGCCATTTATCTCGAACCTGCCAAGCCCGTTCCAAAGCCTCATCCAGAAGATTCGGCGTCGCACTTTCGGCAATGAACCCGGTTACGCCGTCATCCAACAATTCGCGGTTGCGGCCAATGTCCGTGGCGATGGCAATTCGATTGCAAAGCATGGCTTCGACAATCACCAGCGGCGCGCCTTCATAACGTGACGGCAACAGCAGCGCATGGTTTTCAGCCCAGATCTCCGTAATGTCGTTGGCAAAACCCTGGTACCGCAACTGATTTTCCAGGCCGTACAGTTTGATCAAATCCTCCAGCTGCCGCCGGTTACCTTGATCCGAGCCGTAAAAATTGACTTGCACATCGCGCTGGCGCCATTTTTCTCTGCGAAAAACGTTGACGACGATGTCCTGACCCTTGGATTGAAAATGTAATCGACCCACACAAGCAATTTGTGTTGTTCCAGTCTCGCCCGGCCACGAGGCAATTTCATCGGGCTGCATGTTAAACGGGTTCGCGACAATTTCGTAATTGTCCAATTCGACCGCCAGGTTCGTTTCGAGTTTTATTCGATTTTCGTCGGACACGAAAAACACTTTGGCCGCATTTCGGTACCACCGTCGGTATTCGTCCAGCACATCCGAATGGATAAAAAACGAATTGCTGGCGCACTGTACGTTGATGGCGTAGGGAATGCCCATTTGCAGACAGTCGTGGGCTACGTCGATCCGGTCGGGATGAAATCCCAGCGACACCAGCACTACATCCGGCCGGGTTTGTTCCAGCCAGGAACCGATCGATCCGTTGCGGCTGCCCAACCACTGTCGGGCGCGGCCAATTTTGTTTTCCCAAAATCCCAGCGGTCGGCCCCGCAACCAGACGTCACCGCCGTACTTCTGAATTTCCAGTAGTTGCCGCGCAGTACTGGGCCACCATTTGTAATTGACGCAAACCTGATGGCCCATGGTTTGCAATTTGCGCGCAGCGCGCCACCAAAGCTCTTCGCTGCCGCCCCACGGCATGCCCGTCATGCAGGAATAAATTCCAATTTTCATGCGGACCTCTCCGGGGGCATTTTGGATTCATTCGACATAGCTTGTGCTGCAGCCCGCCGGTTAGCAGTAACTTGCGGCGTCGTCGCTGGTTGTGTTGGTGACGCCGGTTGCGGTGATGATGGCGGAGCAGTGCCCACCTGCGTTGGACTGGACTGACCGTTACGGCTCGCCCGAATCGATTCCGAATCGTTGTAGTGTTCCACGGCGAAATCGTAAACGGCTTTTAACAACGGGTAATCCTCGTAAAACCGTTCCCGCAACCACTCAGGCACGGGCTCATCGTATACGGATTCGTTAAACCGTTCCAACTCAACGTTCGGCTTGCCGAGGATCTGCCCCAAGTTAGCGATCGACGTTTGCAAATCTTCCTGGATTCCAATGTAGATGAATTGCTCGTGCAGTCGTTGCTGGTAGTTTTGCAACGTAATGTCCTGCGGCAAATGGTTATATACCCAGTAGGGACTCTCGCGCAAATAGTATTCCACCGTCGGGTATTGATCGAGAATGTTGACCTGTTTACCCCGGTACCAAAATTTCCCTTCGCGACTGCGACCCTTGCAGAAAAAAAACATGGAAACCACGATGTCAAACGGATCGCGATAGATGGTGAAATATTGATTTATCTCCGGATAGTAGTAAGGCAAACCGTAGCCGCGGAGATTGTCAAAATGACCGTGGATGCATTTGATTTGCGGATCCCAATTGCCTTGGTCATCCCGGGTCGCAATGCGAGGCAACAGGATGTCCTGTTTTTCATCCTGGTTCAACTTGTGATATTGAGGGCCAAACCAGGCGCGGAGCAAGCGGATGAAACTCGACCCGGCGCACTTGGGAATGTGCGTGAAAATCACCGGCATGGACGGATCGTAGACTCTCATCGCTCTGCAATTCAGGATAGCTTCAATTCGAACATTGAATCTACCGGTTTTCAGTCTTTTTTGACAGAACGATCCGCCACCGGGCCCTGCCGATTCGCCGCCCCCTCCCCCTGCTGTGGCCCTTTGAGCGCGTGGTATTGCTGCGATAGTTTTTCGATCATGGCGGCACGATTTCGCAACACCGTCCGCAGCCAATTGATGTAGCCCCGCGACCGGCGGTTGGCCGCCCTTTGTGCAAAATATTTGTCCGGGTAACTGCCCATTTCCTTGATCGCCTGAGACAGTTCCGATTGTAGCCGCAGCAACGATTGATCACGAAAGGCGGGATTGTTCGGGAACAAACGTGACAATTCCGACGTCGCTTCGACTGGCGCAAAACCCTGATCCTCATCACCGATCATCCGCAAGGGGAACTGCAGCGACCGGTCTTCGCAGCGAGCACGGTGGCCGCATTGAACCATGCGCTCGATCAGCTGGGCCAACCGCCCCACCGCCGGTTCCCGGCATTGCAAGTTATCATGCAACAGCGCGTCCTGGATCAACATCCGCGGCGGACTCGGATCGGCCAGTTCACGAACAACCGGCCCCACATGTGCCGAGGCGCCAATGGTCCATGCCGCAGCCGTCAATTGGGGACTTCGATGATAATCCAGCACCGCCACCGGTTTTCGCAACATGGACGCTTCCAACTGTATCGTCGACGGCGTCGTGATCACGGCATCCACTCTTGCCAACACCTGTTGAATGGGTGTTCGCGGCGCGTCGGCCGGCGGCACCCGCAACTCGTTGTGCAATTCGTCAGTCAGTCTCCAGCTGACGCGCAGTTTTCGATCGCCCAACGCTGGCGTCTCGTTTACAAACTCCAAAACATCATTTAGTGCTCGAGTGGTTTCGGCCCGCTGCTCGTCGGTGAAATAAGGATTCCGCGCCGATGCCACTAACAAATGAAACTCGCCCCGCTCATCCTGTTGGTTTGACAACGGTTCCGCGCACTTTGCTGCCAGGTCGTCCAGGCGCGGAAAGCCGACGACTTCGCATTTGCCTACATTGCCCCATGATTCAATCCATCTGGCTTGGGATCGTCCGATGCAGGCCAGCTTGTGACCCATCAGCGGTTGAAACACTGCGCCGTCACCCAACTCGGGATGCTCAAACGTGTTGCGGTATTCCAGGATGCCGTCAGACAAAATCAGTACCGGCACGCTGTCGGCTTCGACGATCCGCCGCAAAATTGAGATTTCTTCCCAGCGGTAATGCAGGTGCGTGATCACGATGCCTGCATCGCTGGGCGGCATCCAGCCCGTGTCATATTCGCGAACAATCTCCGCGGGAATCGGACATTGCGGCATCCAGCTAGTGTACAGCGGACTTTTGTCGGCCACCGGAAACAAGATGTAGGCTTTTAGATCGCTCATCGACTCGTCTCATTCCCCGGCGTTACCGATCAAGGTTGGCGGGCAAGACGTTCGGCCGCCTGATGTTCGCTGCGGTCCGCCATCGCGATGTGTAACTCCGCCAGCTGTTGTGCGTCAACGGCGGCCGGCGCACCCGTCATTAGGTCCATGGCTCGCTGCGTTTTCGGAAACGCGATGCAATCGCGAATATTGTCTCGGCCAGCCAACAACATCACGATTCGGTCGATTCCCAATGCAATCCCGCCGTGCGGCGGCGCACCGTACCGCAGAGCATCCAACAGGAATCCGAACCGCTGACGCGCGGTGTCGGCGTCCATGCCCATTAGTTCAAACACCGTTTGCTGAATCTGGTTGTCGTGAATCCGGATGGTACCCCCGCCTGCCTCGTAGCCATTGATAACCAGGTCGTAAGCTTTGGCCCGCGCGGCGGCGGGATCGGATTGAATTGTCTTCAAGTCGTCGTCTCGCGGTGCCGTAAACGGGTGGTGCATGGCCGCCCACCGCTGCTGTTCCTCGTCGTAATCAAACATCGGAAATTCGACCACCCAGGAAAAATGCATGTCGTCGGGATCGTAAAGATTCAATTCGCCGCCCAACTTGCGGCGCAGTCCCGCCAGGGCCTTGCAACTGACCTCCCAGGTGTCGGCGATGAACAACATGACGTCGCCGGCTTGCGCCTTCATGCGACTGGCGAATTGCTCCAACAACTCGCTGGCAAAGTTTTTTGCGATAGGACCGCCCACCGTGCCGTCCGGCTCGACGCGCATCCAGGCCAGGCCTTTGGCACCAAAGTCCTCCTGCACGTACGTGGTCAGCTGGTCGATGCGTTTGCGCGAGAACTGATCTGCGACGCCTTTCACGGTCAAACCGCGGACAAAATTGCCAGCTTCCGCCACGCTGCGAAACACCCGAAATTCCGAGCTGGCTGCCAGGTCCGTGCAGTCGGCGATTTCCATCTCGAACCGCAAATCGGGCGCATCCGTGCCGTAACGCCTCATGGCTTCATCGTAAGTCATCCGGGGCAGGGGCAGCTGAACGTCCTGGCCGCGAATTTCTTTGGCGATCCGCGCCATCAGACCATCGATCATTGCCAAAACGTCGTCAGATTCCACGAACGACATTTCCATGTCGAGTTGGGTAAATTCCGGTTGGCGATCCGCCCTCAAATCTTCGTCGCGGAAACAGCGGGCGACTTGGACGTAACGATCGTAACCGGCGATCATCATGATTTGCTTGTAGATTTGCGGCGACTGGGGCAACGCATAGAACGAACCGGGATGCACGCGGCTGGGCACCAGATAATCCCGCGCGCCTTCGGGTGTGCTGCGGCCGAGCACCGGTGTCTCGATTTCGATAAATCCCTGTTCGTCGAAATAATCACGCATGATCTTGATCGTGCGATGTCTCAGCAGCAGTGCCTGCCGCATTTCATCGCGGCGCAGATCGATGTAGCGAAATGTCAGTCGCATGTCTTCGTTGGGCAACTCATCGACCTGGGCAGGTGTAAACGGCGGAATGTCGCTAGGATTAAGCACTTCGATCGACTCAGCGATCACTTCGATGTCGCCAGTCGCCATTTCTGGATTGGCCTGGCCACTCGGCCGGGCAGCCACGTTGCCAACGGCTTTGATGACCCACTCGTCTTTGACCGCATCAATTTGTTTTTGTGCTTCCTGGGGAGATTGTGGGCCAACAACTACCTGCGTAATGCCATAGCGATCACGCAACACCACGAATTTAGCGCCGCCAAAATCACGAATCGCATGGACCCAGCCACATAACGTGACCACCTGGCCCGCATGTTCCTTTCGAAGTTCCCCGCAAGTATGCGTTCTTAACACGATGGATCCCCGGTTTACTGAATTGACACGATTGCCGTTCCGCGTTCAACGTCGCGCTTGGCCAAGGCTCGCGATTTCCGAGGCCAGGCGCTCTGCCTGTTGGCGTGCACTAATGGAATCCGGCAAGTCCAAAATGCGACACTCACGCAAGCCGCGAAACCACGTTTCCTGGTGGCGGGCAAAACGCCGTGTCCGAAACAACACCAACTCCTTGGTCTCGTTCAAGTCGCGCTTCCCGGTTAGATGCTCGATGACTTCGCGATATCCGACCGCTTGCGCCGCTGTTTGGCCCAGCTGACCCCAACGCGCTAACAACGTTTTGACTTCGTCCACCAATCCATGCTCAAACATCCACTCAACACGCTGCTGAATGCGCTCGTGCAGCACCGGTCGGGTGTGTCGCAGTGTAAAGACTTTACAAGATTCCGGCGAGTGCCCGTCATCAAACTCCGTTTGCAGGTGACTGATCGGCTGGCCCGTCAGCCGATACACTTCCAAAGCGCGAATAATTCGCCGCTTGTCATTGGGATGCAGCTTGTCTGCCGCCAGCGGGTCGACCTGTTGCAGCCGCCGGAACAATTCGGGCAATCCAACATGCTGCAGTTCCTTTTCGATTTCGCCGCGAAATTCCCAATCGGCGGGCGGCCCGTCAAAGATGCCGCGCAACAAGGCTTTCAGGTATAACGCGGTTCCCCCCACAAAAACCACCTGTTTCCCACGGTCACGAATGCTGCGAATCGTGTCGAGCGAGCGATCGCGATATTGGCTGACGCTAAACGTTTCAACCGGATCGAGAATGTCGATCAAATGGTGCGGGATCTCTTGCCGCTGATCGAGCGACGGTTTGGCCGTCCCCACATCCATGCCACGGTAGATGGCCATGGAATCCAGCGAGATGATCTCGGCGTCCAGCTGTTTGGCCAGCGCCAATGAAACCAATGTCTTGCCGCTGGCAGTGGCACCGGTGATATACCAGCAACCCAGCGCAAGTTGCACGTTTTCCTGATTGGACAAATTGGATTCGATCATCGACACGCGTCATATCCGGTACGTTTTCATTTTTAATGATAGAAATCCAGCTTTCGTTGTCGAGTCGCGCCCGGCGATCTGTGCATGATTCTTGACACGATTGCTCCGCAATCGCGGACGCCACGTCGATTGCCAACGAGTTATGGAGATGCCAGTGCACTGGTTACCGGTCTGGCCGAGTGGATAGCCTGCGCCAATTCGTAATTTGAAAACGGCTTGGAAACGACGGAAAAGTTCGACCGTCGAATCAACGGCCACCATTCGTGGTGCCGAGGAAAACCGCTCAAAAAAATTACCGGGAGTTCAGGATCTATATTCTGAGCGGCATTGATTTGATCTTCCGCCTGGCCCAGGCCGAATACGGCGTCCACAACGATCACATCCGGTTTGCCTGCCGACTGGGCAGGCTTGCTGACCAAGTCATGCCACGCAGAATTCCAGCCATTAACTCGACAAACGTCATCGATCGCCTGAAACATCGCGCGGCTGGGTGTATGAACCAATACGTGGGTCGTGTGACCTACTGGCAGATGCGCAGAAATCGGGTCGGCACACGTGGCCATTGAGCCGATTTGCGCTTTGGTCGGAGGCTGGTGCCAGTCAGAAATTCCGGTTTGGCCCAGTTGCCTGCAAAATTCGCCTAAGAAACTAGGAAGCTTGTGCCAATAAACGCGATGCGCTCCGTCCAACGGCGACCCCGAACGCGTTTCTCCTTCGCACCATGCACCCAAGACGATGACCAGCGGCGTCAACGGGAATTGCTGCTTGAGTTGGTAAACGCGCGACTGGCAAAACTGGCCGCGACGTGATTGAGACAACAGGACAAGTTCCGTCTGCGGAAACTGGTCGATCGTTAATTCGTGCAGAGCTTCCCACGGGTGGTATGAAAAACGAAACGTTTCGTTAACGAACAAATGCTGGAATTCGGCCTTCAAGAAGTCGCCGGTGACAAGGGCTTGGATGGATTCCGGGCACCGCAACGGGACGTTGATTTGAGAATGGGGGTTCGACATGCTGTTCATGCATCCAGCGCTTCGTCCGTCGCAAAAATTATTTCCCATGCAGAAACTGCATCGGGGGCTTGCCGCAACTGGGGAAGGAATTCGGGCACGGCAATCATGCGGCTTAATCGCGCCAGCGTTTTCAAATGGCTTTTTTCGTCACCGGAGGCGATCAGAAAAAAAACATCGGTCAGAATTCCTCTGGGGCCGCCAAACGGAATTCCGGTGGAGGTGATGCCCAGGGCAACAAACGGTGCGGCCAAAATATTGATCAGCGGCCGGCGCGGGTGCAATAGTGCCACTCCGTTTTCCAATGCCGTGGGATGCAGCGTTTCTCGAGCCCGAATGGCATCGGCCATTCTGGCCGTGTCCCACAATAAACCAGCTTCGCCCGCCAGCCGGCACATTTGTTCGATGACCGAGTTCTTGGTACGCGCGAGCAACGGAATCCAAATCGCGCCGGCTTGCAACAGTTTGGAGATGGCCTCGTCCGAATCCGCTTGGTTGGTCTCCAACACTTTTTCGACTTGCTGCAATTCCGATTGATCCGAAACACCGATACGATCCTCAAACCAGTGATGAATCTCGTCTCGCGAGAATTTCCAGTGCCCGCCAACACGTCGGCCCGGCAACTGGTTGCGACTGGCCATTTTTTCCACTTGAGCCGGCGTCAAGTGCAAGTAGCTCGCCAGTGAATCAACGTCAAAATCTTCGCCGGACATGTAACCAATCACAGGGGCCTGACGTCCAAGGGTGCCATCACTCGCATATGCTGTCTTATTTGAGGCACGCCTGTCTAGACCATATTGATTCATGTTGATTCATCTTGACACTTCAGTTGCAAAATTGAAAATCGGTCGAGTTGCCTGATGTGAACCACGGAAGCGTTCCATTGGGCAGCATTGTTTGCCGCAAGGACGTCGGCAAGCTTGAATAGCGGTTGATCGTCACCACCGACAACCAACAAATGGCAGGCAAGGAGGCCAAGCTGATGTTTTATTGTCACGATGATCGTGATCGCGCGGCGGGCAGCACTCCGGATCATTCTGGTATCCGGCTGCAAGAATTGATCCCCCACGCCACCTATCTCAAATCCGACAATCTCGTCGTCAAATCGTGTTGTGGAAAGTGGGATGAGTGCCGTCCCGACGATTTGTTTGTGGCTTTGGTCACTGCCGAACAGGACGGCCACGAAGACGCTCACTTGGCCGTCCAGCGCGGCGCGGCGGCTGTGCTCGGCGAGCGAATGTTGCCCGTAGCCCAGCCCCAATGCCTGGTCCCGGATTCGCGAATTGCCTATGGCACGATCTGTCATGCCCTGGCCGGAACTCCCAGCGACCACTTGTCGACGATTGGTGTCTCAGGTACTGACGGAAAGACGACGGTGGTGCATTTGATTCAGAGTATTTTGGACGAAGCCGGCCTGACCGTGGCTCTGTCGTCATCGCTGGATCCGACGCTGTCGCGTCCTGCCGTCGGCCAACGACCCTTCGATGAAATGTTGGCCGGTCCGCCGCGTTTGGCCAGCTGGTTATCACACGCAGCGATGCAAGGAAATCGTTTCGCCTTGTGGGAGTCGTCCAGTCTTGCCTTGGCCCAGCACCAAATGGCTGGCATTGAACTGGACGTCGCCGTATTGACGAACATTCGTGGCCGTAGATTCGATTTTCACGGTAGTCTGAACAACTATCGAAACGCGCAACTGCGGCTGTTGGAATACCTCAAGCCAAACGGCTTTGCCGTATTGAATGCCGACGACCCCGCCTCGTATTTCGCACTCAATGAAATCGAGCAACCCGCCATGACCGTGGGCATTCGGCAGGCCGCCGAAATCGAGGCGACGCCCCTGGAAACGACTTTGGATGGCCAGACTTTTTTAATCACGGCCGGCAGGGACAGTGTCACGATTCGCTCCAGAATGATCGGGCGCCACCACATCTACAATTGTCTGGCCGCAGCGGCCGTTGCCATCACGCACGATATCGACCTGGCCACGATTGCACGCGGTCTCGAGCGAATCGAACAGCTGCCAGGCCGAATGAATCTGGTTTGCTGCGGCCAGCCCTTTGTGGTCGCCGTCGATCAAGCTGCAACGCCCTATCGGTTGTCTGCTGCGTTACGGACGTTGCGCGGGTTGTGTCCAGGTCGTCTGATCTGCGTCTTTAGCGCGGGACCCAACGATACCCATGAAACTTGCGGCCAATTTGGCCGCGTCGTCGAGCGGACTAGTTTCTTGCCGGTCATCACGCTGAATCGGTCGGGAAAGCATCTGGATTACGAGCCCGCTCACCGTATCCTGGATGGCTTTGAAAAACCAAAACGCGCCCAGCTGATCCCGCAGCGGATTGACGCCGTACAGTGGGCATTGGGCCAGGCCCAGCCAGGCGATGCCGTTCTGATTGCCGGTGGCGGGGAACAGCCGATTGCCGCGATTGGCAATGACCGCTGGCAGATTACGGATCGAGATGTGTGCGAATCTTGGTTGTACGACCAACCTGTATTCCAAGCCTCGACCACCAAGAATCGCGAAAATATTTTTCGCATCGATGATTATCGATAGCTAGCAACTCCCCAAACTGCTTGATCGGTTGGCAATTTAGTCGTCAATCGCTGGAAAATGAGCCTTGGATCAGGCGTTTCAGCCGTCCGAATCGGGATTGTCAGATTTGTAATAATCGATCTTGTAGCCGCAGATTCTGTTCAGTAAACGTACGCCCGCAGTTGAGTCCGACCCATTCAATCGAACCGATTGAGACGGATTTAATTAGACCGCTAATGGGTTTCCGGTTGGATCGCCAGGCGGACACTTAACAAACAATACACAGTAGAAGCTCTGTCGGAGGTGTTGAGAAAGCGGGAACTCAACACCAACCCTCCCTCCTGGGTCCGAGCATTATTCTTGCCGAAACAATGGTTTCTGGGTCGACCGTTTCGGCAGGTGCTCACGACTGAGCTTGTGACTGCGCACTGGGACGCCTAGCGTCCCAGTGCCAGGGAACAATGCACCGGGATACAGGTTGTTTCGGTGCCAAATCGCAAAGGCGTTAGTCAATTAATGGCTAACGCCTTTTTTTGATGCCAACCGCGGCGTGAATAGAGGCCATGGTAGGCAATGGTAGGCAATGGTTGCCAGCGCCAGAAACCTGGCGTAACGAGGGTCCGTCGTGTATTCAGGTCTGCGAGTCAGCTTGCAATCTTGGCGCCTTCCAGCTGCAACAGCCGTCGTTTGAAATTAAGGCCATCGGGTGCCGAAAAGCCGCCAATTCCGTTAGCACCGACCACGCGGTGGCATGGCACAATCAACGGATATCGATTTTTGGCCATGGTCGAACCCACGGCTCGGCTGGCACCCGGCGAACCTGCCAGCCGCGCCAGCTGTCCATAGGACAACGTTTTTCCGTATTGGATCGTTCGGCATAGTTCAACGACTTTGCGCTGAAAGGGCGTCATCCAAGTTTGGTCGATTTGAAATTTTCGCATCGAAACGCGGCGACCGGCGGCGTACCGTTGGAATTGTTCGATCCAACGCCGCTGGCTATCGCTCGGTTTCACCGCCGTCAATTCCAATAGCGACAGCTTGTCAATTGCCTGATGCCGCGTCGGGTGTCCAAAAGTTGTTCGCAGGATCGTATTTCCGCAATGCACGATTCCCATCCAGCCTAAATCGCTGGGGAAGACAATCATGTTGAGCGGTTTGTCAGCCGATTTTGTTTTTGAAGACATGTTATTTGCCGAATTGCATTCCGCCGACAAGGATCAATCACATCGCAGTGATTGGGGCAGATATGTGGTTCGACCCATCGGATGTCGACTGACTGTCTAATTCGCCTTGATCGCCACCTGAACCAAGTCAAATTGGCTACCATCGTCCCTCGGCTGATTCGGTGATAAACTATATTTAAATGGATCTTTTGCAAATTGGCGACCTAGTTCGTTGTTCCACATCATTTTTACGGAACCGATACGTTTATGGTCCAGATTCGAGGATTGGCGAATGATTCGATATAAAGACATAAGCGACGATTTCTACGTCAACGTGAATCTCAACACAGAAATGGAAATGCCCTCCAGCCGCGATGGGGTCATGCATTTCTTTGAGCAGCTGCAAAAACAATATCCCACAATGAAAAACTTCTACAGTCGCGAGCGGGGAGAGTTCGTACTGGAAGAAGACAAGGACCGTGGCTTTTATCGCTGGGCTTCCATTGAGCCACACCGCGTGAGCACCGGCAATGTTAATCCGCCTGACTACCAGGATGCAATTTCCCAGCACACCAAGGTTCTGGAGTCGCTGCCGTATTCATTGTCGGTCAGTCCCCTGGATTGCGAATCGCTGAACTTCATGCTGGGGTTCGACTTCACCTATCGCGGCAACCATAACGAATTGCTGGCCGAGGCGCTGGGCGTGACGCCGGCTTTTGAGAAGTTGCTGGAGATGCCTGGAGCCCGGTTGGTCGGTCACGAACCGGCGATCCAATTCGCGCTGGACCCCGAATGCCGCATCCAGTGCCGCATCAGCATCGAATCCCGCACCAACGCCTACCATGTTCGGACTGGCGAATTTCCCGAGGAGCAACTCAGCGTCTACCTGACGGTCCGCCGTTACGGCAGTCTCGAACCTGGCCAGACATTCATTTCAACGATCGCCCGGTTGCGCGAGATCTGCGAGGGAATCGCAAACAATTATTTGCTGGACAATGTGCTTTTGCCATTGCAACAGACGATCGCCATTAAATAGCCAGTAACCGGTTTAGCTATTTCCGGATGGTGATGTCGGCAGCTCCGCTGGCCGATCGGTCAACCGTTTCCGGCTGTCCGTAACAAATGATGTCCGATGCGCCGCTGGCCGTCGCTGTCAACGATTCGCTGGCATGCACTTTTGCTTCGCTGGCCCCGGACGAGTTGACAGTAACATGCTTTGCCCGCAGCCCCTGAACGTCGGCTTCCGATGCTCCACTCGTATGGCATTCCAGCGTTTCGGCAGTCCCGGTTGCGGACAAATCGCTCGCGCCGCTGACCCACAGATTCACCAAATCGACATCAATACCGGTTATCGATACATCTGTTGCCCCTGACGCTGACGCAGCGGTCAGGCTGGGAACTGTTATCGCGATGTTTACTCCATCGGTCGGCCGAATCGCTTGGCGATTTTTGATTGTTAACGTCCCGTTTCGAACCTCGGCAACTACCAATTCCTGTAAATTGTCGTCGGTCCTGACCTCAATCGAGAGCGGTTCACCAACCGACACGTCAACGTTGGCGATTCCTGAGACTTCTAGTTTTGTAAAAGAGTCGACCTGCCGCGTCTCGGTCACAATGTCGCCCGATCCAGGGACTCCCCAACTGAAGATGACACAGCCCGACAATAGCAACATGCCGAAACCGATCAGCAGGCAAGCGTTCTTCTTCATTTAATTTCTCCCCATACGGAACGAGTTGTTTTCAATCCGGTACCCGATTGAAATTCAATAGATTTTGACTGGTATTATTCGCCGTTGCCGACAAAATCTTGGACAAAAATTAAGGGCGGCAGTATTTTTCGAACCGTTCTGCGCAAAAAAAAAAACGCGTGACATGGGAGCCACGCGTTATTCGCAGGTTGCTTGCGGACGGGTTCAGCTGCCCCGGCCGTTACGCAACCATGTCCTTCAGGCCCTTGAGAGGCCGAATTTTTACGACTTTGCGTGCCGGTCGTGGTTTAGCCCAGACCATTTCGCCGGTGCCCGGGTTGCGAACTTGCCGCTTGGGCAGGGCCGGTTTGTGTTGCACGACGATTTTGCATAGACCGGGAATCGTGAATTGGCCAGCGGCACCTTTCTTGGAAATGTTATTTTCGATTTCCTGCGTCAACGCTTCCATAACCGCGGCGATTTCCTTTTTGGATAACCCCGTAGATTCGGCCATGTTGTTCATGATCTCGGACTTGGTGGGCGGCTTAACCCCAGGTTTTTTTGCCATAAGTTTCCCTCCTTGTGGGATGACGTGGGTTCAATAACGGCGTTTTCGATGGTTTTTCGTCGGCGCATCTGATCCTGTTTAGTTCAGCAGTTGATCATCGAGCACAGGATGACGGAAAGTCGCCAGACCGTGAAATTAAGCCCAATTGCTTGCAAAAATACAAGCGGCTTAGGCCCGAAAAACCCCAGAAAACAAGGTTTTTTTGCCATTTTTGTGATTTTCGCCCACAAAAAACCGAGGTTTCCGCAGATTTTGCCGCCGTTTTTTAACAATCCATTCGCCGGGAACAGGCCCGCAATTTCCCGTTGGCGCTCCTCAACCGTCGATTTGATCGGGATCAAAATGGGCACCGCCGGCCACCATTTGGCTGTCCCTGCCTTGGATCGCATAATGCAAACTAACGTGCGCTTCGACATCGCCCGCACCCACCCACGGAACTGCCCGTGTACGCTTTGTTCGCTGCCGGTCCCCGCCCCAACACTTGGCGCTATCCGACAGTTTGCCCGTTCATCATTTTGGTCTCATTCATCGCCCACGAAAACTGTGTGGCTCAACCTGAACCATCCGCCAGTGGCATGCAGGAGGCCGATCGACAGTGGAATACTGAACTTCGCTCCCTTATCGAAGTCCATTGTTTCGATTGTCACTCGGGCGAAGACGGTGATGGCAATTTGGATTTGTCGATGTTCGACAACGTCAGCCAGATGGCCAGTCATCGACGCATTTGGCAAACGGTCATGCGGCGGATTCGCGACCATGAAATGCCGCCGCCCGACGGACCGGAATTAACCGACGCTGACCGGCAGAAGATCGTGGGCTGGCTGCAACGTACATTACCGCGACTTCGTTGTGACCATTCCCATCATGCTGGCCCCGTGACGATGCGGCGATTGACCCGCTACGAGTACAAACGCACCGTCCACGATTTGCTTGGGATCGACACTGTGCTCGCCGACGACTTTCCGGCGGACGAAGAAGGTTACGGGTTCGACAATATTGGCGACGTACAATCGATTTCTCCGCTGCTGCTCGAAAAATACGTGGCTGCTGCCGAATCGATCGCCGAACAAGTCATTTTCGATCCAGCCCACCATCGGCTGGATCTGGCCATCGATGGTCGGGAGTTGGACGCTGGACGGGGCAGCCGAGCCATCGGCGGCGCGAAAATGCTGTACACATCCGGCACACTGACCGGCAATCTAAGCGTTCCCGTTGGCGGCCGCTATAAAATCGTCGTTGAAGCGTTTGGCCAGCACGCCGGCGATGAATGGATTGAAATGGGCTTGGCGATTAACGGCCGCCAGGTGGCGACTGACGAAGTGAAATCGACGGACCGCAAACCGAGTCAACATTCGTTTGAGCAACAATTGGACGAGGGGCCATGCCGGCTGGGAATTTCATTCAACAACGATTTCTATGATCCAGATAATCCCGAACGGGATCGGCGCGATCGCAACCTGGTTGTCGTCAAAGTCTCAATCGCCGGCCCGCTAAATCTGCGTTGGGACGATCTTCCGCTGCCCCATCGCCGGTTTGTCATTGCCCATCCCAGTGACACACTGACGGAGCACGAGTGCGTCCAGCAAATTGTTTCGATCCACGGTTCGCGTGCGATTCGACGCCAGATGACCGGGAACGAAGTTGCCGGACACGTGCGGATGTTTCGTTTGGCGCGCGACAACGGCGAAAGTTTCGAGGGCGGACTAAAAGTGGTTTTGCAGTCGATCCTGGTATCGCCGCATTTTTTGTTCAAGATCGAAACGGCGACCGATTCCAAGAACGGGCCGCAACGACTGTCGGGTTTTGAAATGGCAACAGCCATGTCGTATTTTTTGTGGAGTACGATGCCCGATGATCAGTTATTTCGCCTGGCGGCCGGCGACGAACTGTTTAATCCAACCGTTTTGGAGCAGCAAATTGACCGGATGTTGGCGGACGACCGTTCAAAGGCAATCGTTGAAAGTTTTGCATCACAATGGCTGCAGTTACGGTTGCTGGAATCGATCGAGCCGGACCCGGAACAATTCGGTAGTTATACTGAACATCTTCGGGGGTCCATGATTCAGGAAACGAAACGGTTAGTGAGCGATGTGATCAGCAATAATCGCAGTCTCAAAATGTTATTGCGATCCGATTACACGTATCTAAACAGGGCGTTGGCACGGCACTATGGTATGCCCACAAAGGGTTTAAAACCTCGTGAATTTACCAAAGTGTCATTGGACGAAGGTCAGCGGGGCGGTTTGCTCACGCATGCCAGTATTCTCACCTTAACGTCCAATCCCACCCGAACGTCTCCCGTCAAGCGAGGTAAATGGGTGCTGGAAAATTTGCTGGCCGCGCCGCCGCCGCCTGCTTTGCCCGACGTCCCGCAACTGGATTCACAAACGGAATTGGTTGGTACGTTGCGGCAGCGGATGGAACAGCATCGCCAGGATCCAAATTGCGCCGTATGTCATCGCAAAATGGACGCCATCGGTTTTGCCTTGGAAAACTACGATGCCATTGGCCGCCTTCGGACCGAGGATGACGGTCGACCGATTGACGCTCGAGGAGAAATGCCTGATGGAACCCGGTTTGCCGGGGCGATTGAGCTGCAACAGGTTATTGCCGAGCAGATGTATTTCGATTTTGTGCGTTGCATTTGCGAAAAATTGTTCATTTACGCTGTCGGTCGGGCACCGACGCCCCGCGATGACTGCGTGATCGACGAAATTGCCAGTCGAGCGATCGATAAAGACTTCTCCTTTGGACAAGTCATTAAGGCTATAATCCAGAGCGAGGCGTTTCAGTTCCGGACGTTTGATGTAATGGATTGAACATGATTCGACGTGACCCGCACAATCGAATCAGCCGGCGTACGGTGTTACGTGGGCTGGGAACGGTGGTGGCGCTGCCGTGGCTGGAGGCCATGGTTGGCGGTTCTGTCAGCGCTGCCGGGTTCGGCGGCCCAACGACTTCACCACCGCTACGCTCGGCATTTTTCTACGTGCCTAACGGCATGCACATGCCCGATTGGACTCCCAGCGATTTTGGGAGCCGCTTCAAGCTGACACCCATCATCCAACCGCTGGAACAATATCGCTCAAAGATCAACGTCTTGACCGGCCTGACGCTGAATGGAGCCCGCGCTTTGGGTGACGGCCCTGGTGACCACGCCCGTAGCGTGGCGGCGTACCTGACCGGCGCCCACCCGAAAAAAACCGGAGGTGCTGGAATCTACAACGGCCCCAGCGTGGACCAGGTGATGGCCCACCATACCGGCTCCAACACGCGACTGCCCTCACTGGAAATCGGCATGGAGCAAAGTGCTTCGGCCGGGCGTTGCGACTCCGGTTATAGTTGCGTCTATTCTTCGAATATCGCCTGGCGAACCGCCACGACGCCGGTTGCCAAAGAAACCAACCCGGCCGCACTGTTTGACCGGCTGTTTGGATCCGAAGACGATCGGCAGAATCGCGAGCAAGCCGCGCGAAGACGCAAGTACCGTAAGAGCATATTGGATTTTGTACGCGATCAGGCGCGTTCGCTACGAGTCGAACTGGGGGTGGCTGACCGGCAAAAATTGGACGAATACCTGGACTCCATTCGCCGGGTGGAAAAACGAATTGCCGGCACGGACAAATTAGATGAGCCCGAAATGGACGTCCCCGATTATCCGCGTCCCAAAGGCGTGCCGCGCCAGTACGCCGAGCACATGAAGCTGTTATTTGACGTCATGGCGCTGGCGCTCGAAACGGACTCCACGCGAATACTGACGTTTATGTACGCCAACGCCGGCAGCAACCGCAGTTATCGTGAAATTGGCGTCAACCGTGGACACCATGATCTGTCCCACCACGGCAACAACGCCGAAAAACAAGAGCAAATCAGCGAAATCAATCAGTACCACATGAGCCTGTTCACGTATTTCCTGGACAAACTGGAAACAATTTCTGAAGGCGACGGATCGCTGCTTGATAACTGCCTGATCGTGTACGGCAGCGGTATCGCTGACGGCAACAAACACGCCCACCATGAACTGCCGATCATGACAGTTGGCGGCGGAGGTCGGCGTTTTGTCACCGGGCAGCACCTGAAATTCGACGCCGAAACGCCGCTGACTAACTTGTATTTAACCATGCTGGATCAAGCGGGCGCGCCGGTGAAGTCGATCGGTGACAGCACCGGAATACTTGATCAAGTCCTCGGCGGTTAAGGCGGCGTGATGAGCCCTTCCGACGCCAGCGAAATCACGGACGATGAAAAATGGATGGGCACCGCGCTGGAGTTGGCGCGCCGCGGGGAAGGACATGTCGAGCCCAACCCGATGGTCGGGTGCGTCATTGTCAAAGATCAAAACCAAATTGGCTGGGGATACCACCGGCAATTTGGCGGCCAACATGCCGAAATCATGGCGTTGGAAGATTGCTCGATCAGTCCTTCCGGCGCTGATGTCTATGTCACCCTGGAACCCTGTTGTCATCACGGCAAAACCCCGCCATGTACCGACGCCCTGATCGCCGCCAACGTCCGCCGTGTAGTGGTAGCCGATCAGGACCCCAATCCCGAAGTGTCGGGTCGCGGTCTGCAAAAACTGCGCGAGGCGGGAATCCAAGTCGACCTGGGTATCAGCTGTAATGCCAGTCGCCAGCTGACGGCACCTTATCGAAAGCTGCACGAACGGGGTCGGCCCTGGGTCATTGCCAAATGGGCGATGACACTAGACGGGAAAATCGCCACGCGAACCGGAGAGAGCCAGTGGATTTCCAGCGGGCCGTCGCGCCAGGTAGTCCATCAGTTGCGCGGGCGAGTCGATGCCATCCTCGTCGGGCTGGGTACCGCCAAGGCCGACGATCCGTTGTTAACTGCGCGGCAACCCGGGCCGCGCGCCGCGACTCGCATCGTCGTCGATACCAACCTGGAGATTGATCCGGCCAGCCAATTGGTCTCCACCGCCGAGCAATACCCGACGCTGATTGCCTGCGGCAACAACAATTCCCGTCAAAAACGGCGAACACTCGAGTCTGCCGGCTGCGAAGTATTGACGGTTGACGGCGAGGATCATGCCACAAGGCTTATCAGGCTTTTGAATGAACTCGGACAACGGCAGATGACCAACCTTTTGGTGGAAGGCGGCGGTAAATTAATTGGCAGCCTGCTGGACATTGGCGAAATCGATGAAGTGCATGTTTTTGTCGCACCCAAAATTGTCGGCGGTGAACAAGCGCCATCGCCAGTGGCGGGCAGGGGGGTGAGTTGCCTGAAGGACGCGCTGCAGTGTACGTCGCTTGAGATTCAATCGCTGGTTGGCGATATTTATTTGCGCGGCCGCATTCTGCGGTAATGCGCCGCAGGCGTTGGGCTGGACCCGGGAATCGATTCGTGGCAATTTAGTGCAAATGAATGACGGACGCTCACAGACTGATCGCGGCTCCAGCCGCCTTGCCAGACCGATCTGCATCGGTTCCGTCAACATCGATCCGCCCGTGTTACAGGCACCGATGGCCGGGTTCACCAATTACGCTTTTCGGCAAATGGTTCGTGACTACGGCGGCGTGGGGTTGCAAGCCACTGAAATGGTCAACGCCCGCGGGTTTGTCTGGCTGGATGAAAATGAGGCCGAACATCCCGATCGGCTTTGGGGCGTCAAGCACGAGCCGCGGCCGTTGGCCGTGCAGATTTGGGACAACCAACCGGAGACGCTGGCCAAAGTCGGAAAACGACTGGTCGACGAATACGGCGTCAGCGTGGTGGATATCAATTTTGGCTGCCCGGTTAAGCAGGTCACCGAGAAAGCTCACAGTGGCTCGTACCTGTTGCGCCATCCGGACCGCATGGGCGCAATCATCGAGCGAGTTGTGAAGGCTTGCGCACCGACACCGGTTACCGCCAAGATACGGTTGGGTTGCACGCGCGATCGGATCAACGCCATCGACGTGGCACAAATCGTCGAAGCGTCTGGTGCCGCAGCCCTGACCGTCCACGGACGAACGGCCCAGGACATGTTTCGAGGCAGCGCCGATTGGGACCGTATTTCGGATATCAAACCGCACCTGAAAAAAATACCGCTGATCGGCAACGGCGACCTTGATTCAGCTGAAAAGGTGGTCCACGTGTTTCGGCGATACGACGTGGACGGCGTGATGGTTGCCCGAGCCTGTTTGGGACGGCCATGGTTGTTTTCCCAGATCGCGGCCGCACTGCGTGGCGAGCCGGTTCCGCCGGAACCGACGCTGTCCGCGCAGAAACAGTGCATGCTGAAACATTACGATCTAGTCGTCCAGCGTTTTGGCGTGGCCAAGGGCACGCAACTGATGCGCAAATACGCTTGTTGCTATGCCCAGGGTCGGCCTGGCGCTCGGCACTTTCGCCGGCATGTTGCCCATGTGAGTACCGTATCGCAGTTTCACCAAATCGTTAAAGAATATTTTCCAACAGAACAATCTGAATTGATTGAGAATTGATTGCGCCATGATGTGTCATTTGAACAAGCGAGCGCTTGAGCGACTAAACTCGCTGGAAAGTCGGTCTGCCGAATTGAAGATCAGTTTTATCACGGAACCTGACGTCAGCCGCCTTGTGGATTTTGGCGTCGAGCAGCGCGGTGGCTTACAGGCCGGATTGGAACTGGCTCGAATTTGCTTGGGAGACTTGGCTCAAGTCAACCTGTCTCCATCGCCGGCAGGCATGTTTGGCTCCGGAGAATCGGCTGGATTTCCGCTCGTTCAAGTGTTCACGGACCAGCCCCTGGTCGCGTGCATGGGGTGCCAATATGGAGGATGGCCCATCAACACCGACGAGTTTTCAGCAATCGCATCCGGCCCCATGCGTGCCGCGCGCGGCAAAGAGCCGGTGCTGGTGAAATACGGGTTGCTGGAACGGGAAAAAAACATCCTCGGTGTGCTCGAATGCAGTCGGCTTCCGGAGATGGATATCATTCATCAAGTGGCCGACGAGTGTGAAGTTGAATCGTACGACGTGACGCTGTGCGTTGCTCCCACTCGCAGCATCACTGGCGCCGTGCAAATTGTTGCGCGGTCCGTCGAGGCTACGATCCACAAGCTGTTTGAGCTGGAATTCGATCTGCGGGCCGTCACCAGTGGATACGGCACGGCCCCGCTGCCGCCGGTGTCAGCTGACGATTTGACGGCAATCGGTCGCACGAACGACGCCATTTTGTACGGCGGACGCGTGACGCTGTGGCTCGATGTGGAGGACGAACAGATTGTTGATATCGGGCCGCGCGTTCCCAGCAACCACTCTGCCGAATTTGGGCGAAATTTTCAGGAGATCTTTGAGGCGAGTGGCGGAGATTTTTATCAGTTGGACCCCATGCTGTTTAGCGCCGCCGAAGTGACACTGATCAGCGTTCGCTCTGGTCGCGCTTTTTGCTTCGGCGAGCTGCGCACTGATCTGATCCGGCAGTCGTTTTGCAATTTGGTAAATAAGTGATCGAACGCTATGAACATCGCGCTGCTGGCAAATCCCACCAGTTGGCATGCCCAGGATTTGTTGAGAGCGGCCGGCAGTCGGCATCGCGTGACAACTGAAGACTTTCGATCCTTGCATGCTCGGGTTGGGCGAAACGAATCAGCAGGTATTGGCGGTACGCCGCCCGATGCCCTGCTGGTACGCAGCATGCCGCCTGGATCGTTGGAACAAGTGATCTTTCGCATGGATGTTCTGGCGCGCTGCCAGGCGCTCGGCACGCCGGTCGTCAATTCGCCGAAATCGTTGGAGACGGCGATCGACAAATACCTCTCGCTTTCGCTGTTGAAAAATGCCGGCATCCGCGTACCAGAAACTCGCATCGGTCAGTCGGTCGAGGCCGCACTGCGCGGATTTGAGGAGTTGGACGGTGACGTCGTGCTGAAACCGATCTTCGGCAGCGAAGGCCGAGGAATTCGGCGGATCACGAACCTTGCTTCTGCCAGAGAAGTTTTTCAAAGCGTCATCGCCGATGGCGGCGTGGTGTACCAACAGCAATTTGTGGATCACGCCCATGAAGATTTTCGAATCCTACTGGTCGGTCCGGAATTATTTGGCATGCGTCGACGCAATCTCGATGATTGGCGGACGAACTCGGCGCGCGGTGCGGACTGTTTTGGATGGCAGCCGTTGCCCCGGGAAGAAGAAATCGCGCGGAGAGCTGCCGAAGCGGTCGGCGCAGAAATTGCCGGCGTGGATTTGCTGTACGATTCACAAAACCAGCCATTCGTTGTCGAAGTCAACGCGGTACCCGGCTGGAAAGCCATTTCGGCCGTCACCGGTGACGATGTGGCACTCGCGGTATTTGAGTACCTCGAGAATAAGCTGGGTGTACCGGTTTAACTCAACGCAAGCGCGACGAGATCCGCGACAGCAGTTGCCCCAGATTTAACATCGATTGCAGTTGCGCGCAACGCTGCCCGGTGAACAACGGGCAAAAAAAAACGCGAACCAATCGGTCCGCGTTTCGAGTGATATATCATTTTCGACTTGGATTAGGTGTCGGTCGGGGGCTGCTCGACAGGCGCTTCAACCGGAGCAGCTTCGGTCGGAACCGGAGCCACATCACCACAGCCACCGCAACAATCACAGGTGGTTTCGCAGCAGCTGCGATTGACGCGAACCAATCGCTTGCGCGTTACTGTCGTGGGAACGCGGCACAGCTGTCGCCGCGTGCAACCGCATTCGTCGGTCACACATACCACCTTCAATCGGCAAACTTCCTTGGTCACGCATTGGACGGCAAAACGTTTTTGGCGTTTGCAGCAGTCGTTTTGCGGACAGGGACAACAATCTTGACACGCCTGAGCCGCAGCCGGCAGCGCCAATGCCAACGCCATGACGGCTGGCAAAACAAGCTTGATCATTTAGATGACCTCCAGGGAAGGGAAAAAAAACATTCGTTTTTCTGTCTCAAAATTACTTGTTGAATCCCAGTCTGCTCGCTGAATCGCCGAAAGTCGAAGGCGAAGGCCAAGATTGCCCTGGTGTAGTTACCGTAACCGTCACAATCCGTCATGGACGGTTCGTGTTGTAATGGACTTGCCGAACGTGCCATGTCCGAAAACCATCGTTAAAAGCCGGCCCAAGATGTGAATGCTTCAAACAAACGGACCGAATTAACCGCACAACGGCGCAAATTGGTACTTGCGATGGGTCGGCAGCGGACCTGCTCTAACGAAGCGCCTCTGTTCCGTTCAAGTCGCCGTTCCGGTCCATTCGAACCGTGCCGACCGCTAAGGACCAGCCGCGAAGCGGCGCCATTCGATAGCCCCGACCGACCGCTGGTGCTGCCGATCGATAGGCCGCCAGCCGGCGGTGCCGACCGCTAAGGACCAGCCGCGAAGCGGCGCCATTCGATAGCCCCGACCGACCGCTGGTGCTGCCGATCGATAGGC
>JBFILF010000019.1:0-23562 GCA_041599835.1 Pirellulaceae bacterium | reverse complement strand
TTTCTCGTGGCGCTGGTTTCATTCGATTCCATCACATACGCGTTGCTGGCGCCGTTGATTTACCAACTGGTCAACGGCATCGAATCTAATTTCATCACGCCCGTTGTGATGGGAAAACGCATGCAATTAAACGTGGTGATTATCTTTGTCAGCATCATTTTCTGGGGCTGGATGTGGGGCATCGGCGGCGCCATTATTGCCGTACCGCTATTGGCCACGATTAAAATTGTCTGTGACCATTATCAGCCCTTGGAAAATATTGGCCGGCTGTTGGCCGCTCCCGACGCCGGTAAACGGGCGGCCCTCCTGCAATTAAATTGACGCAGCCACCGGCCGGAATAACGACGCGTTTATGGGCAGCGTAGTGCCAGCCGCGCTGGACAGCCGCTAACCCAGGAGTGGTCCGATTCGAATCCGTGTTCAATCAAGGTTTGACCCGCCAGTTGATCAAATCGCTGGGCATCGGCCCGCGTGAAATAATTCCGCCAATCGCCGGCCACACCCTTACGGGCCTTGGCCAACGGATCGTCCTGGCCACTGGCCCGCCCCGTCGTTCGTTCAAATGAAACGCGATGGGCACAATCCGAGGCCAGCGTCGCGTCGGCGTCGACGCCCAGATGTTTGAATATCCGCACCAGCTCGCGGGGTTGGTCATTGAGCATCGATTCAAAGCCGACCGTTAACGCATCATCCAGCGTCGAGGTGACCGACTCGATCGGTTCGCGCCAATAACGGCACCAGGTGGCCAATGATTCGTCGTCAAAAAACCGCTCGAGGCACAACCCCGGCTCTTTGTCAACAAACAAGCGGCGCCGCTCGGCATCTTGGGGCTCGCGGCGAATCCAGTCAAACACCCCGCTGGTCGCCACGTCGCGCCCGTCGCGAATTAAGTGGATAATTCTGGAATCGGGACACCATCGACGAATCTGGTCTACGACCTGCGATGAAGTGCCCAAATAGGGCGTGATCTTGTCGACAATAACCGGCTTACCCGAACGCGACCGCAGAAACTCTGCCAGGAATTTCAGATACGCCGGCACAAACGCGTTTTGAAACTCACGCGTGTTGTCGCATCCCAGCTGCTGAAAAAACGTATGCTTTGCGAATGTCGCCGCGTATTTGTCAAACGTGATTCGCGGCGAGAATTTTCCGTCATTGTTCTGCCAGATTTCACAAAACGATCCGAACAGCCGATTTTCCGTGGCGAAGATTTCCGGATGACCGTTTAGCGCCTGCGCCAGCCACGTGGAACCCGACCGGGGTGCGGAAATAATAAAATGAACAGTCGGTGGCGCGTGGTTCAAGGGTTGGACCTCAAGCTAATCCGACGCGCAGTAAATCGTGCAAGTGCAACGCACCGACCACGACCGATTCGACCGCCTCATCAGCGCCAGCGAGTTCGGCAGCGGGGACGACGACAGGCAACACGGTAATCGAACAGTCCTCCATCAATCGCAGCGCCTCGGCAGCCAATGTCGTGGGGCTCACCGTTTTAGGCTGAGTCATCATCAGATCGGTCACCTTCAATTCCAAAGGATCATTTTGTCGTTCGAGGATTCTCCTCAGATCCCCGTCCGTAATGATGCCGAGCAATTGGTCACGCGAATCGACAACAAACCCGGCACCCAAAGTTTTTTGACTGATCACAACGATGGCGTCCCGTAATGTCGAGGCCGGATCAATTCTTGGGATCTTGTCACCGCGATGCATCACGTCGTCCACGCGCAACAGAAGTTTGCGGCCCAAGTGTCCGCCCGGATGGAAGATGGCAAATTGCTCCGACGAGAATCCGCGCAAGTGCACCAGGGCCACGGCCATGGCATCGCACATCGCCAGCGCCGCAATCGTGCTGTTGGTCGGGGCGTCAGTAATGGCGTCAGCTTCTTGGGTAACTCCCAGCGAAATGGCGTGATCGCTCAATTCGGCTAATGCGTTGTTGGGCGAGCCGGTGAGGCTGATGACCGGCACGCCTTGACGTTTCATAAATGGAATCAACTGGATAATCTCTTCCGTTTCGCCGCTGTTGGACAGCGCCAGCAACACATCGTGTTGCGTGACGATTCCCAAGTCGCCATGGAGCGCCTCGGAAGGATGCAAAAACACGGCCGGCGTTCCGGTGCTGCATAACGTGGCGGCCATTTTTCGGGCGATGGCGCTCATTTTGCCCATGCCCGACACGATGACACGGCCATCGCAATGCAGCAGCGTTTCTACGGCGGGTGCCACGTGAGAATTAACCTGGTCGGCCAACCGGGCAACTGTCGCCGATTCACTGCGCAGGACTTCCTGCACCACACGTTCGACGATGGGACGATTGTCGGAGGATTGTTGCATGGGTTGGGCCGGATGTCGTTGCTGGCCAGCACGGTAGTCGCCAATTTTCGCTAACGTATGATTATACACTTCGAGCATTTCTCGGTTCAGACGAGTCGTCGTCATAATCGTTTCAGGCCGCATTCATGACAGTCCAACCGGCTACAGAATCAAACCAAATTGATCCGCCGCTGGCAGCGCCGGTGGTACTGGTTTCGGCCGTTCCGTTTTGGCAGCGCGGCACCGGCGCCGAGCAGCGAATCTATTCGCTATGGCGATTCCTCGTCCGGCGTGGACGTCAGGTTGTCGTTTTCTACCTGAATCAGTTGACGGAAAACGACCTCGGCCAGATGCCTGCCGACATGCAGGTGCGACATTATCGCCCCGTGGCGGAGGTTGAACCGAGACGGCTAAAAGACCTTTGGCGACGCTTCAAATCGTTGCTCCACGACCAGGCAGTCAACGGCACCAAACAAAACAAACAAAAGCCTCGCCCGCTGGTGCCGGACGATTTTCGCTGGCCCGGTGCGGAATCACAGTTCCGCGCACTGGTGGAGGAAATCGAACCTGAACTAATCATCGTCGAATACGTGGCGCTGGCATGCTACGTCGAATACCTGCCCGCGCACCGCCGAAAGCACACCCGCGTGATTCTTGACGCGCACGATGTGATGCACCAGCGTTGCGAGCGGTTCGCCAAATGCGGCGAGCAGAATTGGTTGCAGATCGACCGCCGGCAGGAATCCGAATTGATTACTCGTTTCGACGCGGTGCTGGCTATCCAACACGTCGAGGCCAATGCATTTCGCCAAATGGCGCCGGAGGTCTCTGTTATCGTAGCCGGCCATTGTCCGGAGCACGTAATCGACGTGCCGACGCTGGCGGCGCGGCCACACAAAAAACCACAAACCGTCGTGGTCGGATTCCTGGGGTCGGACAATCACCCGAATCTGTTGGGCGGCCAGTGGTTTTTGCAAGAGGTTTGGCCGCGCGTTGAATCGAAATGCGCCGGTAACACGGCGCTGCTGTTGGCCGGAGGGTTTACCCAGCGGTTGGACACCAATCTTGTCAAACCTTTAGCCGGTGCGCCGGACCGATACCGCCAGTTGCCCCAGATCAGCGACTTGCAGCAATTCTATGACGGCGTCGACATCGTGGTTAATCCAGTGACGCTTGGCACCGGTTTGAAAATCAAAAATGTCGAGGCCTTGTACTGTGGCAAGCCGCTGGTGACCACTTCCCACTCGGCCGTGGGATTGCCGGAATCATTGATGCACCATATCCAAGTGGCCGATGCGGCAGAGCACTTTGCGGCGGCGCTGGTGACGCTGATTGAGGACGACGATTTTCGTAAGCGGACGGCTGACGGTATTCGCCGCACGGCCCATTCGGAGTTTAGCGAATCGGCGGTTTACGCCAGTTTTGCACGCTGGCTGGATTCACCGCGAGTCGGCGCCAAATCATAAATTCGTTTGATTCGATCGGGCGTCGGGGTTAAACCGTGATTCTGGGCTGCCAACTGACAACCGCTCGCGAGCCCGGTGTAAACTGAAATATGCGGGAAATATAAGGGTTTCACGTCCCCGCCGGGACCGCAAACCGTTGATCCGACCCCCGGGCGACATTACCGTTATGGGTAGGGATCATGCCGTCGTTTTGGAACCCTGGATGATTCGGTGTGCCCCTTAAGATCCTGCCACCGTTTATCTTTTAGAGGTCAACAAGCGGAATTTCCGCTCCGGGTGTTGCCTCGCAAAGATCGTGTTTGAATGGGTCAAGCCAGATTATGGATAATCAAATCCGCGGCGTTAGGTGGGCCGTGCAATTGGCCTTGCTTACGTTTCGGTTGCACATAAGTTTACGAGCTCCGGCTCTATGCAAAAGGCTGTATACAAATGAATCGCAACATTGTTCGCCGCGCTTTCACGCTAATCGAGTTGCTGGTTGTTATTTCGATCATTGGTATCCTTATGGCGTTGTTGTTGCCGGCGGTGCAAGCCGTGCGCGAAGCCAGCCGTCGCGCCGACTGCCTGAACCGCGTTCGACAAATCGGCCTGTGTATTACGCAATATCATGACGCCCGGCGAACCATTCCGCCGTCTCGCGCTGCCGACGGTTATTTGACTTGGACAGTGCTGATCATGCCGTATATGGAGGAGAACAATTTATACGGCGAATTCGATATCACAATGCCGTATGCCGACCAGGATCCGGACACGGTCAAAAAAGGAGCTTATCTTTATTATTGTCCGAGTCGCCGCAGTCCCAACGTGGTGAGCAAATTCGAATCGAACGGCGAGCCGGTGGGAAGCGTCGGTGATTACGCAGGTAACGCGGGCTCCAATTTGTATTACCAGCCGGATGACGGATCGGGCTACACGGGCGAATGGGCGCTGTTCACGAATCCCGTGGACGGTGTGTTCAACTCAGGTTGGGCCAAGGACCATCCGATTGACGGCTCGACCGGAAAACTGCTTAAGGGACCTCGCGGTCGATACCGTTTCAAGGACGTGACGGATGGGTTAAGCCACACCATTTTCGTCGGCGAAAAATCGGTGAGTACGATCCGCCAGCGAGAACCCGGCGGCTGGGGCGACGGATGCATCTATAACGGTAACGAGCCGGGGACCTTTATGCGTCTTGGCGGCATCGGATTGCCGATCGAGTTGCGGGATGATATTCCCACGCCGGGTCCTGGCACCGTGCCTACGTTCGGCAGCATTCACCCGGCCGTTTGCAATTTTGTATTTGGGGACGGCAGCACCAAATCGCTGGCCGGCATCACTGACCAGGACGTACTTCGCCGGCTTTGTTCTCGTAACGATAGCGAGATTCCACCGAACGTTGAGTAACCGACCAATTACCGTTTGGTTCACTTCACGGATGTCGCCAATTAGCTATCTACTGTGCGTACCTACCAAACTTATTTTGTCGGCCGCGAGTCAGAAGTGGCCCACCATGCGCGGCCGTTGATGAAGCCGCTGTCGGCGGAAATCGTTGAACCCGATCGGATAGCTGCCATCGCCAAAGCGGGAGACCTCGCAATATTTTTCAGCGAGCACTTCCAGCCAAACCGCCGTGCCTGGTTTGAATTGAACCGGTTGGGCTGCAACACGCTGTACGCCATCGATGGCATTCTGGAATGGCGAAACGCTTGGGAAAACCGCCCCGACGAGCCGGCTTGCCCGTGGACGATGCGGCCTGTTCTGTCGGACAAAGTCGCATGCATTGGCCCATCGCAGGCCCGGATTCTGGACTCCTGGGGTAACGGTGGCAAAACCGAAGTCGTGGGCATTCCCCGCTTGGACAACTTGTCTGGCGGCAACGCGCGTGGCAGCGGCAAGGTTGTGCGAATCCTGGTTGCCACAGCCAAATGGCCGGCCTACACGCCCAAACAAGTGGCGCAGGTAGCGCAATCGTTGCAGGACATCAAACAATACTTTGATGATCATTCCTCGATTGCCGGCAAGCCAGTGGAAATCGTCTGGCGTCTGACGAAAGATCTGCACCAGTCGATCGGCGTCGCAAATCAACTTCGCGACACCGGTGGTCAGGATTTGGCTAGCTCATTGCAACAAGTCGACGCGGTTATTACGACCCCGTCCACGATCATATTGGAGTCGATGATTTGCCAAACTCCGACTTGTATTTTGGACTACACGAACAGCCCTCGGTACGTGGATGCGGCATGGTCGATCACTGCTGCGGAACAGATCGGCGATACAGTCGATCAATTACTGAGCCCATCGCCGGCGCGAAAATACCTTCAAGACACATTGTTGGCTGATGCTTTGTATCGCGAGTCTCCGGCGACTGAACGAATACAGAGACTGGCGGAACAGATGACTCGTATCAGTCACGATTGCCGTGCCAAAAACCAGCCGGTCATTTTTCCCCCGCAAATTCTGGGCGCGCCCTCTGTTAAGTCCGATTTTGACCGCCGCCAATTCTTCCCGGGCACCGAACAAACGTCGTCGGCAGAGTTGGAACCGTTGTTGGCTCAACTTGACGAAGCACATCGTCGCATTGCGCATTTGGTCGAGCGGAACCGGCTGCTCGACACGACGCTCGACGGTATTCACGCAGATCCGTTGTTGAAGCGAATTATTCGCGCGCAACAATCCCTGGGATCGTTGATTTCCCGTTTTCGATGGACCAAACGGTCCTCCAATAAGCCGACGACAACGACCTCATCGAAAGTAACCTGAATCGAATCGCCAACCGCCATCGCGTCATTAAATGATCCAAACCCGACCAGATATCCGCACCGAAATTCGCTCAGCGTCGAGACGTGAATCGACGAACGAGGTGGTGCTGGTATGCGCTTGTGACGAGCAATACGCCATGCCGTTGACGGTGATGCTGTATTCGGCCGCGCGGCGGTTGTCGGCCGGTAATCATTTAAGTGTCTATTTTTTGGATGGAGGACTGAGCGAAGGCAGCTGGACGGCGATCAAGGAGTCGTTGATTGATTTACCGATCGACATCTTTTGCATTCAGCCTGATTACTCGCTGGTGGAAAACCTGGCCACGTCGCACCATGTCACCCCGGCCGCTTACTTGCGCCTGTTAACGGCCGAGTTGATGCCGCCCGAAGTCGATAGAGCAATTTACATCGATGCCGACATTTTGGTGTGTGATGACCTGGCCAAGCTGTGGGACACGCCATTGGAAAACCGCTGTTATTGTGCGGCCGCACCGGACATCGCTTGCCCCTATGTCGACGCGCGACTTGGTTGCCCGAATTTTCGCCGTTCCAATCCGTATATGGCCGCGCATCGGCCGATCCCCAACTATCGGGATCTGGGGCTGGAACCCCAATCGATGTACTTCAACAGCGGCGTGATGTTGATGAATCTCGATTTGTGGCGCAAGGATGATGTGGCTCGCAAGATGCTGTTATGCCTTGACCAAAACTCAAAACACGTATGGTGCTGGGATCAATACGCATTGAACGTGGTGTTCCATGGTCGCTGGCAGGCTTTGCCCGCGCGTTGGAACCAAGGCGCTCACGCACTGGAGTATCCAAATTGCGGTTACAGTCCCATTGACCGCGATGAATTTCGCCTCATGCTGCGCGATCCCGCCATTGTGCATTTTACGACCGAGTTTAAACCGTGGCATTATGACTGGATGCACCTGCGCGGCGAACTGTTTTTTGAAACGCTGGATCAAACCAGTTATCGCGGCTGGAGGCCGGAAAAGCCCGAATACCAATTCAACAAATGGATGTTGCGAACGACGGTAAATTTCATAAAGCGGTTGACAATTTCGTCTCGTCAAGTCGCTTCGATCTGGTCATAACGACCGTGGCTGCCACAGACCTAACTCACCCACGAACCTGATGCTCAAGCGCGATCAAAATCAACATCCAATTAACGCGGAGCCTGACGAAGCGCCCCGGCTCCACCAATCGCCCTCGACAGATCCGTCGGCTGCCACACCGTTGATTACGCTGTTTGCCATTCCCAAGCCGTTTACAGGCCAAATTGCCACGCTGCAACGAAACGCCGTCCGCAGCTGGCACCGGCTAGGTCCGCAAGTCGAGCTGCTATTATTTGGCGATGATGAGTCATTGCATGAATTGGCCGACGAAGTGGCGGCCACCGTTTTGCCGGTGCAGGAAAGCGAATTTGGGACTCCTATTCTGAGCAAGACGTTTTCTGACGTGCATCGCTGTGCTCGTGGTCGGCTGTTGTTATATGTCAATTCCGATATTCTGCTCAGCGACGATGTGGTGCAGGCGGGCCAGCGGCTGTCGTCGGAATTTCACTCCTTTATGGGGTTCGGTCGACGCACGGATCTGAGCCTGCAACGAGAATTGGCGGCCGACGCGAATTCCCAGTGGCGCGAATTGTTCAAACGGGCCCAGCAGTCCGGCCGCCCGAGCGCCATCGTGTGCAAAGATTATTTTTTGTTCACTCGGGATTTGTTTTGCGAGGTCCCCGACTTTCTCGTGGGTCGAGGCAACTGGGACAATTGGATGGTGTTCCGGGCTAAATCTGATTCGGTTCCGGTTGTCGACCTGAGCTCGTCGGTGACGGCGATTCACCAGACCCATGGCTACGGTCACGTGCCCGGCGGGCGGCGCGCTGCCTATATTACGGGCAAGGAGGCAAAGCGAAACCAGCGGCTGGCAGGCGGCCGTCATCTGGTTTCCGGCAGCACGGCCACATGGCGACTGACCGATGCCGGAATCTTTCGCAACCGATTTCCGGTGAAGGCGTTCCTGAGGGACCTGCCCCGGTTTCTAGCGTTATTGCGGAATTTGATGTTTTTGCGGTACTTTTTTGCAGTTTCCGCGTTCCTCATCTGAGCTTGCACCGACCATCCAGATACCGCGAAATACAATTAATTGTTGATTTACGGCCAAAAACGCAACCACCAAGTTGACGCTGAGGTTCGTTCCGAGACAACATGGTAAGCGAGCGGAAAATACCGCCCAAACCCCTGCCTTGCATACCGACTGTTGTTTTTCGGACCCTTGCCAATTATTGTCATATTACACCTTGGTTTCGACTCGGTATAAGGCCAGGATTATTTGGATCTGCAACTTTGACTTTCAATCCTTGGTTTCGCAATGCGATCATGAGGGGCGATTCAATCGTCGGATTGCGGGTTGTCTGGCGCCAGCGTGCGAGCTGGTGAATTAACGAGATCCGCATTTAATCCGTCAAGGAATCGCGCATGTTGATCGCCATGATCATTTCCGCAGGGCTGCTGCTGGCGCTGGCGGTCATGCATGCGCTATGTGCCAAGATCTTCAACGTCTACATCGTTAACGGCAAGCGTCCGGTTAACCGCGAATTCCAGCCACGGGCGACGGTCATCATGTCGATCCGCGGTTGCGATCCTTCGCTGGAAAACAACTTGATCAAGTTGTTGCAGCAAGACTATCAGAACTATGACATCGTGGCGGTCATCGATCACCAGTCGGACGCGGCCTGGTCCCGGGTGCATCATATTCAGAGTGAATTTGACACACGCCACCAGCTGAAAATCATCGAACTCCGGCAACCACTGGATTCTTGCAGCCTCAAATGCAGCGCGTTGCTGCAGGCATTCGACCAACTTGATCCCCAGACGGAAATCATGGTGTTGATGGATGCCGATGTGACGCCTCACGAGCAGTGGTTGATTCAGGCGGTTAGTCCGCTGGCTGACCCCAAAGTGGGCGTGGTCACCGGCAACCAATGGTTTGAGCCCAAAGATGATTCCGTCGGTTCGTTGTTGCGCAGCATCTGGAATGCGGGCGCGCTGGTTCCCACGGCCATGTTGGCTAATCCATGGGCCGGAACTTGTGCCATGCGCGTGAATGACGTCGTCCGCGCCGGCTTGCCGCAAATCTGGCGGCAGTCAATTGTGGATGACGGTCCGATTCGCCGCGCCATGCAGCCATTGGGGCTGCACGTGGTGTTCAACCCGGAATTGATCATGGTTAACCGGGAAAAATGCACGCAGGCTTACGTGCATCGCTATGTCGCCCGGATTCTCACCTGGTCCCGTTTCTATGAAAAGACTTACGTCACGACGTTCATCCACATGTTGTTGCTCGTGGGGTCGTCGCTGGCAACTATGTTCCTGGCCCTGTGGGCCCTGGTACAGATGCAATGGGGCATCGTTTTGATTGCCGCAGCAGCGTTTGTCATTAACGCCGTACTGAATTTTGCCGGTTATCAGATGGTGCGGAGCAGCATCGCTCGCATCGAGCGCCGCCGCGAACACGTGTTGGAACCGTTGCCCAGCAACCGGATCTGGAATTTGGTTTTGATGATTCCCTACTGCCAGCTTTGCTATGGCGTTTGGACGGTCAAATCGGCACTGACGCGCCGCGTAAACTGGCGGCAGATTACCTATGAAGTCAAAGCTCATGACCAGGTGCGAATGATCCGCTACCGGCCGCACCGAATTGACGCCGAGGCCGCGACCTCCAACGTATCTCTTTAGATGCCGCCGTGGCCGACGCCGGCCCGGAATCCGGACGCGGCAGTTCTCGTACGGTGTCCTGCCGATTCTCATTCCCGGCAAAGTTTTTTACAATGCGTCGCACGGCGCACAGAACAGCCTTGGCGCACATGGTTGCCGGCCATCCCTTTTAATTTCAGGTGTAATTATGACCCGCCTTACTTTGCCAGGATTATTGATATTGGGAGCTATGATGGCCCCGCTTGGACCTGCCCCCGCACAAACACAGCCTCCCTTGGCCAAACCGCTCCCGCACAAGCTGGAGAAACATGGTCATGTGCGAATCGACCCGTATTTTTGGTTGCGGCAGCGCGACAATCCGGATGTCGTCAGTTATCTCAACCAGGAAAACGAATACACGCAGCAGATGATGGCGGACTACAAGGAGTTGCAGGAGCAACTGTTTGAAGAAACCAAGGCCCGCATCAAGCTCGATGATTCAAGCGTCCCTTATGAAGACCGTGGCTATGTTTACTACACTCGCTTTGAAGCCGGCGGCCAGTACCCAATTTACTGCCGCAAGCTCAACGAACCGGACGCCGCGGAACAGATCATGCTCGATGTCAATGAGTTGGCCGAAGGCCACTCGTATTGCAGCGTCAACGGTGTCCGTGTCAGCATGAACAACAAGCTATTGGCGTACGGTGTCGATTTTGTCGGCCGGCGCAAGTACGACTTGAAGTTCAAAAATCTCGAAACCGGCGAAATGCTGGACGACGTGTTGGAAAACGTTACCGGCAGTTGCGTGTGGGCCAACGACAATCGCACCGTGTTTTACACGCGGAAAGACCCGCAAACGTTGCGGGCCTATTTGATCATGCGGCACAAGTTGGGAACGCCGGTCGATGAGGACACCGTGGCTTATGAGGAAAAGGACGAAGAATTCAACTGCTCGGTGTCGAAATCAAGGTCGCGCGACTTCATTTTCATTACGTCCCGCCAAACGCTGAGCACCGAAACAAGGATGCTGCCGGCGGATGAACCGGATGGTGAATTTACGGTCTTTTTGCCGCGTGAGCCGAAGCACGAGTATTCGATTAACCACTTGAATGGCAAATTCTACATTCGCAGCAATTCGGATGCGGAGAACTTCCGGCTGCTGGTCACTTCCGAACAAACGCCCGGTCGGGAAAACTGGAAAGAACTCATTGCACATCGCGACGACGTTTTCCTGCAGAGCTACTCGCTGTTCGATGATTTCCTGGTGCTGGGTGAACGCAAAAATGGGCTGGTGCAACTGCGCATTATGTCGCACGACGGATCGCACGACACGTACTTGCCGTTTGACGAGCCCGCTTATGTCGCTCGGGCGCGACCAACTCCCAATCCGAATACCGAATGGTTGCGGTACGGTTACACCTCGTTGACGACGCCCAACAGCGTCTACGAGTACAACATGAAATCGGGCGAGAAAAAACTGCTGAAACGGGACGAAGTATTGGGCGGGTTCGATCCCGACAACTATCGCACCGAACGCAAATGGGCTACCGCTCGAGACGGCGTGAAAGTTCCCGTTTCCATCGTTTATCACAAGGATACTCCCATCGACGGCACCGCGCCCTGTTTGCAATACGGTTACGGTTCGTACGGCGCCAGCATGGATCCCCGCTTTAATTCCACGCTGTTGAATTTGCTGGATCGCGGATTCGTGTATGCAATCGCCCACATTCGCGGTGGCCAGGAGTTGGGGCGGCAATGGTATGAAAATGGCAAACTGTTCAACAAAAAGAATACCTTTACGGACTTTATCGACGTGGGGAAATTTCTGATTCAGGACAAGTACGCGGATCCCCAGCGACTTTATGCGCGGGGCGGCAGCGCCGGTGGACTGCTCATCGGCGCGGTGATCAACCTCGAACCCGGCTTGTACCACGGCGTGATTTCCAACGTCCCATTTGTCGATGTGGTGACCACCATGTTGGACGACTCTATTCCGCTGACCACGTTTGAATACGACGAGTGGGGCAACCCGCACCAAAAAGATTATTACGAATACATGCTGTCTTATTCGCCGTACGACAATGTTTCTGCGATGGATTATCCGAACATGCTCGTGACCACCGGGTTGCACGACTCGCAAGTTCAATATTGGGAACCGGCCAAGTGGGTTGCCAAGCTGCGGGTGCATAAAACGGACGACAACCTGCTGTTGTTGAAGACCAACATGGATGCGGGCCACGGAGGCGCGTCGGGGAGATTCGACCGTTTTAAAGAAGTAGCTTTACGGCACGCATTTCTGCTGAAACTGGCCGGGATCAAAGAGTAGCCGCCTGGCCGGCAGTTGTCCGCCGCAGCATGGAGCCGCCCTTTCGAGCCGGCGTCGCACACGCCGGCACGGCGCCGGGGAGCGTGCCGGTTCACCTGTTATTAACTGCCGTTCCCCGCTATAGACAGGAAATGCAGCAACCGGCGCATTACCAGCGGAATGCATATCAATGCGGCGGCGAAAATCACGACGGCCAGTAGCGGTCGTAAAATCGACCGGCGATCACCGGCCGCCCCGGATCTTGGTACCGACGTACGGGCTGGACTGCGACTGGCTTCTGGCCAGGCTGCCGCGGCCGGACCGCCCTGCTGGACGTCCAACGGGATAAAGCTTCGATTGACGTAGTGAGGAAACAGCCACAGGTCATCGGACCATTGGCGAACCTCGCGCGGCACCAGCCCGGAAGCACGAATCTTGGTCAAATAAAAACCCTGACCAGGATACAGCCGCTGAAACAACCGCGATACCGTGGTCAAATTGGCGGTCGAGTTTTGCAGGTATGGATCCTTTTGTGGCGTGGAATAGACTTTTCCAGCGTTCGGTTTGCATTTGGTCGTGTCCCAGTCGCGATGGTCCAGCCGGAATCCGCGGTGAATAAACCCAAATTGGTTCAGATCGTAGTTGATCCAAGAGGGACAAAACACATACAGCGTGACATCGAACGGCTCGTTTTGCAGCCCGGTCATTTTCATGGGAAAGTACATGGCGTCGCGGCCGCCGGTCGCGAACCGAAAACGCAACGGGTGTGAGTTAATTTTGCCCTCGCGCGCCAACGCTTCACTGGTGTACTTGATGCACGCGAATACGTATCGCTTCGACCGGTAAAACTCAATCACATCCTCGGCCGCGGGCAGCGGTCGGTAACCGTTCTGCTCCAGCCATTCGTTTAGTGAACCGCGCCGCAATTCACTGACGATGACCAGTTCGTAGTCCCCAACCACGTTCCGCGAATGTACGGCGATATCGGCAGCACCGACGGCCTTGGACTGATCCAATTCGGATTTATTGGACTTGGCCCGAAAGACCCGTCGTTCTTCCACAAAATCGAACAGTTCCTTGAACAGTTCGTCTGACTCCTGGTGGACGGTCGGCACGCTTGGAAACGGGATGACCCAGGCAAATTCGTCCGCTTCGCCGGCCACTTCGATGCTGAGGATCAAATCCTGGACGGCCGACTCGCCCGATGTGCCGCTGTCGGCGGGCTGAAAAATCAAAATAGCCTCCTGTGATTTTTCTTCCAGCGAACCCGTATATTGGCGTTTGGGGAGGACCACGCCGTCGCCCAGCAGGTGCATCTGCCCGCAAAGTTGCAAGAAAATCACGCCGGCAAGAACAATACCAAGTCGACCTCCAGCTTGCGTTGGCAACATCAGAACTAACTCCGGCCCGGCGTGTTTAATCCAACCATGGCTTTTCATTCTAGCAGACTAAAACTGGATCAAGGACAGCTCAAACTCCACGCCAGAGGCAGCTACCGCCGGCCCTCCCGTCGTTATTCCGCTGACCGACATCCGGACCCCACGCCGATTCGACCCATGGCAATCGCGTCTCAAGCAAATAAAATTAGGCAATTGGATTCCTTAACGACACAAGGGTAGTCTCGATGATCAAAACGTGCGTAGCATATGCTGGTTTGATTTGCGTCGGATTGTTGTTTGCGGCCGGGCCGGTGGAGGGACTGGCTGATGATTGGGCTCATTGGCGGGGTCCCGAGCAAAACGGCATCTCCCGCGAGCTGAATCTACCCAACGACTGGTCGTTCGACACAAAAGAAAACGTTTTGTGGATTTCCGACATCGGCGGTCGGTCAACGCCCATCGTGCTGAACGACCGAGTCTATTTGAATTGCCGGACCGAACACGACGTGAATGTTCCCGAGGAGCTGGTTCACGCCGGAGAGCAAGTTGTTTGCTGGGATGCCAAAACCGGGGAGATCATCTGGAAGGACGTGTTCAATGTGTTCCAGACTGATATTCCCGCGCCACGCGTCGGTTGGGCGGCGATGTGCGGCGACGCCGAAACGGGTTTCGTGTACGTGCATTCGGTCAGCGGTTTGTTTCGCTGTTACAACTCCGATGGTGACATCATGTGGGAGCGGTCGTTGCTGGAAGAGTACGGCAAGATTTCCGGATATGGTGGCCGCACGCAAACCCCCATCATTGACGAAGACCGAGTCATCGTCAGTTTCCTGGCGGCGAATTGGGGTGATACCAAGGGTCCGGCGCCATTGCATTATTACTATGCGTTCGACAAACGCAGCGGGGAATTGTTGTGGGTCTCGGCGCCCGGCGGCGCCCCCCAGGACACAAACTATTCTGTGCCGTTCGTCGACGTGATTGATGGCCAACGATTGTTGATCGGTGGCAACAGCGACGGGGGGATTTACGCCATGCAGGCGCGGACGGGCAAAATGGTATGGGGCTACCGCATGTCGTTGCGGGGCCTGAATACGACTGCTGTCAGCGATGGAAAACACGTGTACATTTCTCATGGCGAAGACAACATCGATAACAATGAGTTCGGCAGTGTGCGTTGCATCGATGCCACCAAACAAGGGGACATTACCGACAACGGCACCATTTGGCGTGTCGACGGTATCAAAGCGGGCTACACGGCGCTGTTGGTTCACGACGGCATACTGTTCGTAACCACCGACACTGGCAAGCTGTTTGCGTTTGACACAGAAACCGGCGACGAGCTGTGGCGTTATAGCTTGGGCACTGTCGGCAAGGGATCGCCCGTGTGGGCTGACGGCAAAATCTATGTCATGGAAGTCAACGGAAACATTCACATCCTCAAGCCTTCGAGAGAAGGATGCCAGTCGTTAAGCCACGTTGAGTTGGAGGCGGCCGGTGGCAACGGCGATGACGAAATTTACGCGTCACCAGCCGTGTCCAACGGGCGCGTGTTTTTTGTAACCCGCGACCGCACCATCTGCATCGGATCGGCTGATGCCGAAGCCAAAGTTGAAGGTCGGCCGGAACCCGATGCCGAAGTAAAAGCATCCAGCGATATCGCCACCGTCCTGATCACACCCTATGAAGTGGCATTGAGCAACGGCGATGAGGTCGAATATTCACTGCGGGCTTACGATGTCAACGGTCGCTTCATCAAATCGATGGAGCCGGAAAAAATCACCGTGTCGGACGAACTCGGCGGCATCGAGGCTGACGGAAACACGATCACCGCGCCGCCGCTGGACACCGATCTGGCCGGCAATCTGATTGGTGTTTCCGGCGACCATGAAGCATTGGCCCGCGTGCGTATTTTCAATTCCCAACCACAATGGACGTGGGATTTCGAAGGCTACAAACCGATGCAGGTGCCACCCACTTGGCTTCGGGCCTTTGCCAAAATCAAACCGGAGCCAGTTGGCGATAACGGCAATATCGCGATGAAAATTTCCGGGCTGGGCAGCTCGCGCGGCCGACCCAGTCATATGGTCTGGATGGGACCGCCCCACATGTCGGATTACACCGTTCAAGCGGACGTCATGTTGACGGAACAAAAGCGGCGATTGGCCAGTATCGGCATCACCTCCAACCGTTACAACTTTATTCTCAAAGGCAACAACGGCGCGCTGGAAATTCAAAGTTGGGCGGCCCATCTGAGATTGGGGTCGCGCCAGTCGTTTCGGGCGGATCCGGACGTGTGGTACACCATGAAGACCACGACCCGGATCGAAGGCAACGAAGCTCACGTATTCGGAAAAATCTGGAAACGCGACGATCCGGAACCGGAGGAATGGACGATCCAGGTCGTCGACCCCAGAGGCAACAAACACGGCAGCCCAGGCCTGTACACCTATGCCCTGGCAGATTGCTATTTTGACAATATTGTCGTCACGCAAAATAAATAACGAGTTGATTAAAGGATAACTACATGAAGGTTTTTGGGATTCTGACAGCGCTGACCGGTCTGCTGGCATTCGCAGCCGTTAAAACACACGTGTCGAACATAGCGGACGCAGATGGCGGAACCGGTTGCCTGGTAGCCGTCGACAGCACTACGAGCCAGGCCAATGAATTGCCGGCATGTTGCACTGGAATTTCCAGTGTGGCGGCGGCACTGGTGCGTGGCCCCGTGACGACGCCAAAACAAGAGGCAGCGCGATCCGAACCGGACGGTGATTGGCCCATGTGGGGCGGAGATATCGCGCGCAATATGCACGCCAAAGTCGACGGAGTTTCACTCGACTTTAATCTAAAGGACGGCACAAACGTGGCGTGGACTGTGGGACTCGGCTCCCAAACTTACGGTAACGCGATCGTGGCCGACGGTCACGTCTACGTTGGCACCAACAACGGCGCCCAGTACCGACCGAAACACGAGGGCGACCGGGGGTGTTTGATTTGTTTTGACGAAGAAACCGGCGAATTCCTGTGGCAACTGACGCGGGAGAAATTGCCGACAGGTCGCGTAAACGATTGGCCGCTGCAAGGTATCTGTTCAACGCCGGCAGTCGAAGGCGAACGCATGTGGGTCGTTACGAATCGTTGCGAGTTGATGTGTTTGGATACCAAAGGATTTCGCGACAACGAGAACGATGGTGACTACCAGGAAGAGGTGGACGCCGAGCAGGAAGACGCGGACATTGTGTGGAGCATCGACATGATGGATGAACTGGGTGTGTTCCCACACAATCTCGCCACCAGCTCGCCTGTCGTCTACGGCGACATGGTCTATATCTTGACGTCCAACGGTGTGGATGAAGCTCATTTGGAATTGCCCTCTCCCCGCGCCCCCAGTTTTCTGGCAGTCAACAAGGAAACCGGTGAGATCGCCTGGGAAGACAATACGCCCTTCGACAAGATCCTGCATGGGCAATGGAGTTCCCCTGCGGTCGGCATCGTTGACGGCAAGGCACAAGTCTACTTTCCCGGAGGCGACGGCTGGCTTTATGCATTGGATGCCAACACCGGGGAACATATTTGGAAATTTGATCTGAATCCTAAACAGACCAAATGGGAACTCGGCGGCGCCGGTACCCGGAACGCCGTGATTGCATCGCCCGTCGTTATCGACAACAGTGTCATCATCGCCGTGGGCCAGGACCCCGAACACGGTGAAGGCGTGGGCCACTTGTGGCGGATCGACGCCACCAAGACCGGCGACATCAGCTCGGAACTCGGCGAAATCGGTCAGCCTGGGACGCCCAATCCCAACTCCGGCGTCATCTGGCATTATGGAGGTACGGACGAAGATGGGTCGATTACCGGCAAACCAGGACGCACGGTGTTTCGACGAACCATGTCAACCGTAGCCGTTGGCGACGGGTTGTTGTTCGCGGCGGACCTCAGCGGTTTTGTCCATTGCATTGATTTCAAAACCGGCCAGCGATATTGGGAACATGACCTGTTTTCGGGTATCTGGGGATCTCCGATGCTGGCGGACGGCAAGGTCTTTATCGGTGTCGAAGACGGCAAGCTAATTGTTTACGAGGCGAACAAGGAAGCGCCGGTCGTGTTGAAGGAATACGATACGCAAAACTACTCGTCGATTTACAGCACGCCAACGTTTGCTAATGGCAAGATGTTTGTAACGGACCGGGCGCGTTTGTACGCGATCCAAGTCAAACAATAGGGTCAAGCCGAGCGCGATAAGCGATGCCCGAAAGCTGATCGGTGAGGCGTGGACGTTGTTGGGCATTCGCCTTGTCTGACAAAGTGCTTCGGTTTAAAACAGGCGCAGCCAGTAATATCCGGTTCATCTGATCGCTAAACGCCTCAAATATCCAGATCCATATACAGGGCGGTAAAGCTTAGCGTGCTGACTGATCCGTGAGCGAGAACCAGCGGCCAGAGGTTGCGTTTGTAAACCAAGAACAGCGTGCCCATGGCAACACCGATGGCGCCAGTTAGCACCAATCCGCGTATGCCTTGGTAGTAGACGTGTCCGAAGCCGAAAACGATGGCCGGCAGGACTACCGCGGGTATCGATGCCAGTGCTGTGCTACCAAATGCGGCGCGTAGACGCGTGACGAGGTAGCCGCGAAAGAACATCTCTTCGGCAAATCCGGAGCACACCCAAGCCAGCGTCAGCCACAATAGATAAAGTGGCAGATTGCCTGCGAGATTGCCCCAACGCGCGTTGACCGGTTCCGGGTCCGCGGCCATGAATGCGACGCCGCTGGCCTCGCCGGCCAGCCCAACGGCTAGGCCCGTACCGAGTATGGCCAAAATGGTAATCAGCGTTTGTGGAATCAGCAGCCAACGCGACTTCGCCGTCGTCAGTTTTATCAGCCCAAACGACGACCAGCTCAGGTTCCGGCGTCGCAAATAAAACGTCAGCACAATTAGCGTCAAAATCAGCGTTATCGGTCCGGAAAAACGCCAGATCAGCGGGTCAACCGCCAGTTTGGATAGAATGGCCAATCCGACGAATGCGGCAACCTCGATATGCAAATTGCGATGGTCTCTGACTCTGTTCATCGGTGGGGCTTACCTCCCCGATGAACAAATGGTTTCGGTCGATCCGTTTGTTATTAGACGAATGCTAGATTTCGACTACGTTCGGCGACGTCCTGATCTTCGCATCTAAACGGCCCCGCATGATCCATGTGCTACGTGCCTTAAACCGGCCACCCCTGCCAACGTCCATCGCGCGAGCGCGTCGTTGTCGCTACTGCAAGCCGCGGGACTTGCGCGTCCGCCGCCGCGCCCAACGCAACGCCACGCTCGCAGCGACCGCCATCAAGCCCGCCAAGAAGTTGAACAAAATGTCACGGGGGTCAAACACGCGGCTCGGCAGAATAGCTTGGATGCATTCGTCTAAACCTCCGACCACCGACGTTGCCAGCACGGCAAACAACGCGGGTACGGGGACGCGTCGCCCCTGGCTGGCTCGCTCCGTAAGCGCTTCGTGGATAAAGACGGCCACCACGCCGTACTCGATGAGGTGGGTGCGCTCGGCCACTGGGATCGCCATCCGCACGAAAACCATAACGTAGGCGGCCACCACGCCCAGCGCCACGCAGATCTCAGCGCCGCCCGGCCGCGTCTTCAGCCCTTTTGTGACGATGGCCGCCAGGACCAAAAGAAAACAAAATACAAAAACGGCATCGATCAGACCGCGGTCGCGGAGAACCCTGGCTAGCGTCGCCGCCAGGCCGAGCGTCGAATAGATCGCGATGACGACGGCCAGCGTCCAGGCCCACAGGCGGCGCTCCCGCTTGGACGAGAAAAATGGCTTGGGCTTGCCTGAATGCCGGCGGGACATGCGTTTTGATTCGGTTTAATTGACGTAGTGACCAAGCGGCCGAGCAAATGCTCCGGCAATGAGCATGCGACACAAAAAACCGGGCTTGGAGCGCGTCATGCCCATACTATCCAGTGACCAATTCCAAAAACAAAAATTTAATGGCCGCGATTGCCAAGAGGCCGCATACGACTCCTAGTGTAATGAACGCCGGATAGCCAAATTTGGTCAAACGACCGCAGTTTGGGCAAAAGTAAGCCCGCGTCGACATGTCATTCTTGCAGTCAGGACATTGGATTAAAGCCATTTTCACTCTTTCTTGATTCGAGGACCTTTCGCGATTTGCAAATCTTGTTGTCGCGTTGGCGCGGTGGTGTATAACCGCGATCACCGTGCGAGTGTGTCTTACCATCAATATCGTGCGTCTGTTGTCGCTTTACTCGATTAGCGTGGCGATCTTGTCCCTGATTCGAATCGTAGACTCGACGTCGACGGGTTTGGCAAGCGTCCATAACACGATCTTGTATGTCTTCTTTGGTCCATTGATGCCAATGGCGCTTTGAAACGGAGGCAACGATCCCATATGCGAGACTGCCTCGACGCGCCCGCCCTGCTTCGTAAGCAGCCACCCATATCCATAAGACTGCGTCGGATACGCAGGCGAGACGAATTTAGAAAATGCCGTTTTTGACAATATTATCTTGCGACCCGACCGCCCTTGAGAAATGACCATCCGCGCAAAGCGCTCCAAATCCTTCGCGGTCGAATAGAGGCTACCGCCAACCAACGTGAGTTTGAGTCGCGATCCCATCAAGTGTGGTGGTTGCACGTTGGATTTCCCTCCCACCGCAATCTCCTCAAAACCAGATGCGCTGGGGAAGTAAGTTGTTGACGTCATTCCTAACGGGTTGCAAATGTTTTCCTGCAGCAACAATTCGATGTCCTTGCCGGTAGCCTTTTCGGCCATCGAGCCGAGCAGGCAATAACCGGCGCCGCTATACGCATATTTTGTCCCCGGAACCGATGCGAACGGTTGATCGGCAATCATTGCGACCGAGTCATCCAGAGACATCGTAAAGTCACGGATCGCGGCAAGCTGGACTTTTGTCGGCTTGTCCATCTGCGAGTAAATGCCGCCCCGGTGCGTTAATAATTCGCCCAGCGTCGGCGAACGAACTCTGGTTCCCTCCACGGTTATGGGTGAACTCATTGCCGGAATCAATTCGCTGACCGGTTGGTCCAATTGCAGCTGCCCGCGGTCTAACAGCGTAAAGATTAACGCCGACGCAATCGGTTTCGAGCACGATGCAATACAGAACACGGTTTTGTCAGATACGGGGCGGGAATCCTCGGGGCCGATGAAACCCAGATTAACAGGCGCTTGACCGCGCGATTGACCCGAACCGACAAGGATCTGCGCTCCAACAACACGACCCGCTTCGACCTCTTGTCGAAGAAAGTCAGCCATTGCGTCCTGCGTTTGCTTGTGTCGCTGGGCATTTGCCTGAGCGCTGTGCAGCAACAGCAGGACGAACGTGAGTGTGACTCTGAACATGGCGTGCGCTTTACCCTTCCCTTGACTGGGGTCACCTCGATGGACGCCTCAGTTGGTCCATCGATTGGCTATCCGGCGGTCGCGCTGGCATACTTGTGGTAGTCATATCGGTAAACTTCATGTCGGCCGAATTGCAAAAGTTCAATAACGCCGTCTCGATATCCTCCCAGGCGTTCGGCCAGCCTGATCGACGGAATGTTTTTTTCGTCAATATAGCTCACGACGGTTTCCAGACCCAATTTGTTGAATGCGTAGTCGATAACGACGGTGGCGGCCTCCATGGCATATCCTTTGCCCTGCATATCGGGGACGAGCCAATATCCCAATTCAACTTCCGGCCAGGGCTCGGATTTCCACAAGCCTACGGTTCCAATCAGCGTCTGAGATTGTTTTTCCTCAACCGCGAGATAGCCAAAGCCATTAAGTTCGTAATGGCCGACATATGTCGCCATTAGCCGCCAAGCTTCTTCCGCCGTTTTTTTTCCACCCACAAATTGGGCGTTGGCATCATCAGAAAAAAAACGGTGAAACGTGGCAAAGTCGTCCAACTGCCACTGGCGAAAGTTCAGTCTTTCAGTCTCAAGTTCCGTCATTCGCGAATTCGTATACGACGATAAACTCCATAAAATTCGTGTTGGGACGGGTCGTTTGCCAATAGACTGCTGCCGGTCTCAACAAGCCACGTGCCCTGAGCCCAATGGGTCGCTTGGGCGACGATTCCGCATGTCAATGCGAATGGGTCATGATATTCTCGACATCGTTCTGGGTAAATTCAACTCGTTGATCTGCCGATACGACACACCGACTCAAATAGCTGAGTTCCTTCGCGCCGCAACGACCGGCCGATGCCATCACCGTAGTCCTTGCAACATCTGTTGCGTGATGTTGACTTGGCCTTTGACGATCTGGTCGGCAAGTTTCTCAGTAAGCGGCGCGATCACGCTGAAGTGATCATGCCCAGGGATTTGGAAAAACTGAATGTGTGGACTCGAATTCTCGGCGACCATCAGCTCGATAGCATCCCAGTTTCCATCCTCGGCACCTTCGAATACATACATGGGCGTCTTCACGCCGTGCAGCCACAATATGGGCGAGCGAAGAACCATTTCCATTTCGTCGTTTGGATCGCAGTAGACGAAGTCGCCTCCATATTGAGCGGCGCCAGCAACTGGCCCCAACGAGAAAATTGCGCGGTAGCGATCAGAATAGGCTCCGACCAACATGACCATGGTGCCCCCCGTGCTGTGGCCGCCCAGGTAAATCTGGTTTGCATCGACGTAGGGCAATTTGGCCAGATGATTGGTGGCAGCCAGGATGTCATCCACTTCACCATAAAATCCTTCGCGCCGACCGGGATTAGCGTTTCCTCCTCGCTGAGAAGGAAACATCATGACGATACCCGCCTTCCGGAATGCGCTTGCCGACTGATCGTTACTCCGTTCATTTGGTGTCCAGACATCTCCTATCGAGTTGGTGTCGCCTCCCGTTATCCACACAATTGCCGGGTGCTTATTGCCATCGCCTGGGTCGGCCGTTACGTACGCTGCATTTTGACCCACCGGTGATTGATAGTGGATCAACTGGAATCCGCTTCCGGCTGGCGGAGTTTCCGGTGCGCCGTACGACTCGCCCAAGCTTACGATTTTGGTGACAAATCCTTTTCTCGCTTCGCGCAGTGTTGGCTGACCTTCATTCGGCGAGCTATTTGACGACGAACGTGAATTCGGAGCGGTATCGCAGCCGATCACACTGAGGGCGAAGATAAAAACCAGCCTGCGCATAAGGCCTCCAAGGGTTTGCGGTTGATCGTTTTGTGTTGTTCTTAGTCGCCTAAGTTTTCAATCTGCCCAACATCAAGTTGATCTTCCATGACGTTTGCTTCCCAGCCGTCGTATTGCCCATTACACGTCGTTGCAATTTGTTGAAAAATAGTCGTAATGCTCTTAATTTTCGATTCGTCGAGCGACATTTCCTGTGAGACTGACACACTCCACTGTGGTTTCGCAAACAGGCGTTTCCACCAAGGAGGATCAATTTTAATTCTTTCGGATTTAAACTTTCTCTGGGCAAGTTCCCGAGATGCATGCTCTGCGTCGGATTCCGCCGCGAAGGCAAAATAGAAATTGATCTCTCTGGGCTTGGAGAAATCTAAGCCAAGCTGCCTAAACATGCCCAGTAAAACGTCATCGGACTCGTGAGTATGCATTTATCCACCAGTCAATTTGAACAAAACTGAACACATCTTCGAGAGCGTAACACTGAGCGC
>JBFILF010000018.1:0-23661 GCA_041599835.1 Pirellulaceae bacterium | reverse complement strand
CTCTCCAGAGACGGTGTATCAAACCTGCGGTCCCGGGTGCCTGAGCGGTTGTGGGTTATTTACGCCTTCGGCGGACTGGACCTGTCAACGTCCATTCTCTCTCCCGCAGGATGTTCACCGGTGTGCCAATTATAACCGATTGACATCACGAAAACAGCTTGAGATACGTACATCGATGATGATGGCGCCGATGCATGAACAGGTGTGACGTCACGGAAACGATGGATATTCGCTGCCACCCGGAGCCCAACGCAGCCCCGACCGTGAGGGAGGGTCTAATCGTTCCGGCGCTCCCTGACGTTCGCGGCTCTGTTTATCGGTCGCAACGCTTGCACATCACAAATCCACAGAGACGGATGCGGCCCTGTTTTCGGTCGCAAAGCTTTCTCATCAAAAATCCACAGAGGTCCGGTTGCCAGCCGCAAGCCCAACGGAGCCCCGACCATGAGGGAGGGTCTCATCGTTCCGGCGCTCCCTGACGTTCGCGGCTCTGTTTGGGCCAAAGCACGTACGATAGCCAAGTAATTTTTCACACGATTGCGTTGGCGGCGGCAACGATATCCCATCAAACCGTCTATAATTCAACCGACTTGTTGATTCTGTACTGTCCGACTGATTCAAAAATGCGATTCCATTCCACTTGGTTCATCATCTTTGCTTTGTTCGCCTACTCAGACTTCCCGCTGGCGGCGCAACAAGAAAACCGCGCGCAACAAGTCAAATTGACCCGCCCCACGCGACTGGACTGGACGTTTGTGATGGCGCCACGCAACGTACCCACTCCTCCCGAGCAATGGCTGGCCGATTACGACTTTAACGAACATTCCTACCAGTTGTACGTGCCGGAATCCTGTGTCCCGGACAAGCCGTGCGGCCTGTTGTTGTTCATTTCGCCGATGGACCAGCCGATGTCGATGGCCGACTGGCAACAGGTCTGTGATGATGCCGGATTGATTTTGGTGATGGGAAATCGTGCGGGAAATGAAGTGCATCCGCCAACGCGGCTGCGGATTATTCTGGATTCGTTCGATGACGTGCGAAGGAAATACACAATCGATGCCGACCGTACTTACATCTCTGGTTTCTCCGGCGGTGGCCGGCTTGCTTGTCGAATCGCGTTTGCACTACCCGAATATTTTGGCGGCGTGATCCCCATTGGCTCCAGCGGAGAGATGCGGAACGAATCATGGTTGCGACATCGAGTGATCAATCGAATTAGTGTTGCCCAGTTGATTGGGAATGAAGATTACAACCTGGTCGAGTTGAGGGAATTCCGCGGGCCACTGTTCGATGCTGCCGGCGTGCGCCACAAGCTGTGGATCGTTCCCGGTTTGAAACACCAAATCCCCGGAGCCGAGGTATTAGCCGAGGCGATCCAGTGGCTGGACCAGGCCATTGACCAGCGCAGCGCTTACGCCAAACAATATCCGGCCAGCCGGGTTGAACCCAATGAAGCGCCAGATCGCTGGCAGCAATCCGAAGCGCTATATGAGGAAGCGGAACAGCGGCGACGGCAGGGCGAAACCCGGTTTACCGGTGACATGGTGTTGAAAGGCATCGTTTCGCGTTGGCCGGAATTGGAACTCAGCAAAGAGATCGCTGCGACGTTAAATGCCGAAATGTCGTGGCGCGAACAAGAAATGAATGAAATGCATGAGTACCTGCGGCACCGTTCCCGCGGGCTGGACGCCTACGCCACCAAAGAAACGCACCCGTTTTATGCCGACCAGAAACGGGTCCGCCTGGAGGCAGCCATCTTGTCCTGGTCGACGATTGTCAAGGGAGCGACCAACGACGATGCCGTGCGGGAAGCGACTGAGCGGCTAATCGAACTGGAAATGATGTTGGACCAGTTGCCTGAGAAAGAATCAGACCCAGGCGGTGACGGCAAGCAGGATCAAGTTCCCACCGGCGGCAATCGCGGCGATGGCCGCTTCTGAACGGTTTTGACGAAAATTTGCCCTGGGCGGTCACGGCATCCCGCTGACCAGCGCGGGAACTCTGAGGGCGTCTGTTGCGTCAAAACTGGAAATCGAGTCCGATACGTAGAGCTTGCGCTATTTCCCGCCACGTAGCGGCTTGCATTCACGCTTATCTGAATAGGAACCTCGCGCATGATTCGCCAGCTTGGTATCATCTGTTTAATTTCCGGGACGATCGCCGCCGGAACCTGCTCCGTCAATTTAACTAACATGAATCCCGACGAACAACAGCGCAAGGAACTGTGGCAGCAAGTGCAAGAGGCACAACAAAAATCGCTGCCCAAGACTGCGATCGAAAAATTGACCCAGATCTACGATGGCGCCGTGGCCGACGAAGACTATCCGGAGGCCGTCAAAGCGCTGGCCAAGCGGTACTTTCTGGAGGGCAGTATCAACCAGCCGATGGTGCCGTATGTGATCCGCAACCTGGGACCCAAAATCGACGAGCTGCCTGAGGAAATCCGGCCGGCCATGAACACCATTCTGGCCAACTGGTTTTTTGCTTACTACCAACAAAACCGCTGGCGCTTCATTCAGCGCACACAAACTGCCCAGCCGCCCAGCGAGGATTTTGAAACCTGGGACTTGCCTCGCTTGTTAAACGAAATCAACGCATTGTTTACCGAAGCGCTATCTGCCTCGGAAGAACTGAAAAAAATCTCGATCGAGACCTACGACGAATTGCTCGTCAAGGGAAACGTTACCGACGCGCATCGGCCAACGCTATTTGATTTCATTGCGTTTCAGGCACTCGACTTTTACGCGCTCGATGAGCAGGTTGTGCGAAAACAGGGCGCTTTCGACTTGTCGGCCGACAGCCCCATCTTTTCGTCCCTCGACCAGTTTGTCGGTTGGGAACCGACCCCCGACGATGACGAATCTTTTTTGCTGCACGCCGTTAAAATATTGCAAGAAGTGTTGAGATTCCATCAGGAGGACGACGACCCTACGGCACTGTTGGACGCCGATTTGCACCGTCTGACGTTCGGCTATTCGGTGGCGGTCGGCAGCGAAAAAACGGCGCGATACAAAGCTGCTTTGCAGCGATTCGCTGACCAGCACACCCGACACCCGCTGTCGGCACTGGCTCTGGCCAGCCTGGCCGGCGTGCTGCAGGGGGACGAACAGTACGTCGAAGCGCGGGAGATTGCCAGCCAGGGGTTGGCGCGATTTCCCGACAGTGTCGGAGGTCGCCGCTGTTACAACATCATTCAGCAGATCGAAGCCAACAGCCTCTCGGTTTCCACTGAGCGCGTGTGGAACCAGGCCGGTCCCACCATCGACGTCACCTACCGCAACATTGATCAAGTACATTTTCGCCTTGTACCGTTCGATTATTTAAGTTGGCAATGGGGCAATCAAAACCGGCCCGATTACATGCCGCACGACCAGCGGCTGGCCGTTTTGCGACGCGAACCGGTCTTGCAATGGTCGGCGAATCTGCCGGAGACCAAGGATTATCGGCAGCGCGTCGAGCAGATTCCCGTCGATCCCGACGTCCGCTCGGGTTGCTACATCTTGATCGCCAGCCATCGCGGGGATTTTTCCCAGCGCGACAACCAAGTTTCATTTACGGAAGTCTGGGTCAGCCAGTTGGCACTGGTCATTCGCAACGACTATCGCACGACGCAAATCGAGGGGCAGGTGCTGGACGCCCTAAGTGGTGCCCCCGTCGCCGGCGCCACGGTCAATATCAAGGCCTGGATCCGCGACGGGCGGAACAGTCGCCAGGAGAATCTCGGTGACTTTGCGACCGACGCGTCCGGGATGTTTCGCGCCCAAGGCCGCCAGACGCGGCACCATATGATCTACATCCGCCACCAAGACCAGGTCTTCGGCATCGTCGATCAGAACTACAAGTACGACAACCCGGAGCGGTACCATGCCACCCAGCAAACGGTCTTTTTTACCGACCGTTCGATTTATCGTCCGGGCCAAACCATCAACTTCAAAGGGATTTGTCTCCGCTCAGACACTCAACGAAACAACTACCACGTCCTGCCCAATCATTCGGTTGCGGTGTTTTTGCGCGACGTCAACGGCGAAGAAGTTGAAAAGCGCACGTTTCGGACCAACGAGTTTGGTTCGTTTAGCGGCAGTTTCACGGCACCCCGCGATCGTGCCACCGGCCGCATGGAATTACTGGTTAGCAGCGGACCGTCGGGCAGTACCGCATTCAACGTCGAAGAATACAAACGCCCCAAGTTCTTTGTCGAACTGGACCCACCTGACAAAGCCTATCGGCTGAACGAACAGGTCACTGTCAAAGGCAAGGCGACCGCCTACACCGGCGCGCCGATTGATAGCGGCAAAGTATCGTGGCGCGTGGTCCGTGAAGTTCGCTACCCGATCTGGTGGATGTGGCGGTGCTGGTACTGCCAGCCGCCCACCGGCGAAGCGCAGGAAATTGCCAACGGAACGATGCAAAGTGAGATTGACGGATCCTTTACCGTCGAGTTCGAGGCCAAGCCCGATTTGTCGGTGCCGCGCGAAAGCGAACCGATTTTCACCTACACGGTGCATGCCGACGTGACGGACTCGGCCGGTGAAACGCGATCGTCCAGCCAGGCAGTGCGCATCGGATACACGTCATTGCAGGCGGAACTCAACGCGTCCAGTTGGCTGACGGCCCAGGAACCGGTCGCGATCAACCTGTCGACCTCCACGCTGGACGGTGAGGGACAGGAAACGCAAGGGACACTCAAGATTTATCAGCTGAAAGAACCGGACAAGGTTCACCGCGCCCAGATTCCGGGTCGTGAATATTTCTATCGCTGGCTGCCCGCCAGCGAAATTGCCGACTCGCCGGATTTGTCCAAAATTAACGCCTGGCCGACGGGCGAAAGAATCGCCGAAACCGAATTGACGACGGGTGCTGATGGCCAAGGAAAACACCAGTTGTCATTGGCCGCGGGCGCTTACAAAGCGGTTTACGAAACGACCGATTCGGCCGGGCAAAAAGTTTCTGCCGAATTGCCGATGCTGGTGGTCGACCCGCAAGCGGCTGATTTCACGACCCGGATACCGCATCACTTTGAAGCCAAATCTTGGAGTGTCGAGCCAGGTGAAGAATTTGTGGCGCTGTGGGGAAGTGGTTACACCACGGGCCGCGCCTTTGTGGAGCTGGAGCATCGCGGCAAGGTTTTCCAATCGTATTGGACGGAACCCGGAAAATCACAAGCGTTGATTCGCCAGTCGATTGCCGAGAAACACCGGGGCGGGTTCATCATTCGCGTCACATTCCTGCACGAAAATCGAGCTTACATGGAATCCCGGCAAGTCAACGTGCCGTGGTCCAACAAGGACTTGACGATCAAGTGGGAACATTTTGTTTCGAAGCTGCAGCCGGGCGGACGCGAAACCTGGTCGCTGGCCATCTCCGGACCGGACGCCAAACGGGCGGCGGCCGAAATGGTGGCTGCCCTGTACGACGCGTCGCTGGATGCGTTTGTCAGCCACAGCTGGATGTCGAAGTTCAACGTGTTTTACAACGACTACGCGCGCATCAACTTGCAGTTTCACAATGACCTGCGATACCTGCACAATGTCGTCAACAGCTGGCGCGTCAATTACAAGGACGGCACGATTGTTTACCGTTACTTTCCCAATGACGTGGCACCACAAGCCTACTGGGGGAACTGGTCGTATGGTTACAACCGCGGGGGGTTGGGCGGAGTTAGAGGCGCCCGGTCTCTCAGCATGGGACGTGGCGGTGGCGGTGGTGGAATGGAAATGGCCGACGGCGCGATCATGATGGACATGGCCGTGGCTGAGGCTCACGCCGCGCCAATGGAAAAGGCGGCGGCACCAGGAGCGGTTCCCGAGCGCACCGATGCGTTGGGCGAAACGGGCGTTGATCTGTCACAGGTCACCGCTCGCAAGAACTTGCAAGAGACCGCGTTTTTCTTCCCGCATCTGACCGTCGATAACGACGGCGTGGTGCGGATCGAATTCGAAATCCCCGAAGCGCTGACCAAGTGGAAGTTCCTGGGGTTCGCCCACGACGTGGATCTGCGAACGTCGCTGCTGACTGATGAAGTGGTCACGTCCAAAGACTTGATGGTCCAGCCCAATCCGCCGCGTTTCTTGCGCGAGGGTGACGCGCTGGAGTTTTCCGTCAAAGTTTCCAACCAGTCGGCGACGCGCCAGTCTGGTTCGGTGCGTTTGGCGTTAACCGACGCACGCGACGAGAAAAACATGGACGCCGAGCTGGGCTTGGAACAACTCGACCAGTCTTTCGACATACCCGCCGGCCAATCGCAAAGCCTGTTTTGGAAACTCAACGTTCCCGATTTTGTCGGCGTGTTGGCTTACAAAACCGTGGGCGCGACCGACCGGCTGAGCGATGGCGAGGAGGGTTTCCTTCCCGTTCTGTCCAAACGCATCCTGGTCACCGAGTCGTTGCCTTTGCCGATTCGCGGAAACCAGACGAAACAGTTTGTATTCGAGCGGCTGGACAAGGCCGGTGAAAGCGACACGCTGCAAAGCCAGGCACTGACAGTGCAAATGACGTCCAACCCGGCTTGGTACGCCGTGATGGCCCTGCCCTATTTGATGGAGTACCCGCACCAGTGCAGCGAACAAGTTTTTAATCGGCTGTATGCCAACGCGCTGGCCCAGCACATCGCCAACAGCGATCCCAAGATTCGGCGGATCTTTGAGCAGTGGCGGGGAACCGACGCGCTGGACAGCCCGCTGGAAAAAAACGAAGACCTGCGGAACGTGTTGATTGCCGAATCACCCTGGTTGTGGGACGCCAAAAAGGAAAGCCAAGCGCGTCGCGACGTGGCGATTCTGTTCGACGAAAACCGCCTGGCCAATGAACTGCGATCGGCCATGAACAAGCTGACGCAGATGCAATACAGCGATGGTTCCTGGCCTTGGTTCCCGGGCGGCCGGGCCAACGATTACATCACGCTGTACATCACCACGGGCTTTGGCCGATTGCGGCACTTGGGAGTCGATATCGACGTGACCGCTGCCGTGAACTCGTTGGATCGACTCGACAACTGGGTCCACGAAATTTACCAGGAAATTCTGCGCCGCCAGAACCAAAACCTCAACCACTTGACGCCGACGATTTGTTTGTACCTGTACGGGCGCAGTTTCTTTTTGCAGGACAAGGGAATCGACCCCAAGTACCAGTCCGCCATTGATTATTTTCTGGGCCAGGCCAAACGCTATTGGCCCGAACTGGGCAACCGCCAGTCGCAGGGCCATTTGGCCATCGCACTGAAACGTTTCGGCGATCTGTCGACGCCAAAAGAGATTATGGCGTCGCTGACCGAACGGTCGCTGACCGATGAAGAGATGGGCATGTTCTGGCGCGAAGGCCAGGCGTCATGGTGGTGGTACCGGGCGCCGATCGAGACGCAGGCGCTGCTGATCGAAGCATACGACGAAGTCATGGACGACCAGGAAAAAGTCGAAGAATGCAAGGTGTGGCTGCTGAAACAGAAACAGACCCAAAACTGGAAAACGACCAAGGCGACCGCCGACGCGGTGTACGCGCTGTTGTTGCGAGGTACAAATCTGCTGGCGTCCGATCAACTGGTCACGGTGTCGCTCGGTTCCATGGAAATCCAACCCGAGAATGTCGAAGCCGGAACGGGTTTTTACCAGGAACGATTTGTCCGCAACGAAATCAAGCCGGAGATGGGCAGCATCACCGTGGTCAAATCCGACGACGGCGTGGCCTGGGGCAGTGTGCACTGGCAATATCTGGAAGACATCTCAAAGATCGAGCCTTACGAGGGAACGCCGCTGACGCTTAAGAAAGCGTTGTTCATCAAAAAGAATACGGAAAAGGGACCGGTAATCCAGCCGGTTACTGGACCGGTCGAGGTCGGCGACGAACTGGTGACCCGCGTCGAGTTGCGCGTCGATCGCGAGATGGAATACGTACACTTGAAAGACTACCGTGGCAGCGGCACCGAGCCGGTTAACGTTTTGTCGCAGTACAAATTCCAGGACGGCTTGGCCTACTACGAATCGACCAAGGACACGGCCAGTCATTTCTTCATCGATTACCTGCCGCGCGGCACGTATGTGTTTGAATACTCGGTCCGCGTCCAGCATCGCGGCACCTACCAGACTGGCATTGCCTCGCTGCAGTGCATGTATGCTCCGGAGTTTAACAGCCACTCGGGCAGTGTTGAGATCGAAGTGCAGTAGGCGCAGCTTGTTGTAACTGCCGGAACTCATGGAAATACAAATGTGAATTCGAATGCCAACTCTGTCGACCCATTGTTACGCGGTTCGACCGCCACGCCAGCGGCGTCAGCTTGTCGGCCATGCCCATTAATGCGGAACATGCTGTGCTTATCCCGATCGGCGCGCATGCTGTGGCAGGGTGGTTAAACAAGGATTCTGCGTCTCCCTTGGATCGCCATGAAACGATGGGAACCGGGGCGTTCACGACGTCAACAGATCCACAATCTGCCGGGCGGCGGTGCCGTCGCCGTAGGGATTGGCGACGTTGGCCATCGCGGCGCGGGCCGACGGGTCGGTTAACAGCGTCGATAACTCTCGCACGATCGTTTCGTGCGAAGTTCCCACCAACTTGGCATTCCCAGTAGCCACGCCTTCGGGACGTTCTGTCGTTTCGCGCATCACCAAAACCGGCTTGCCCAGCGACGGCGCCTCCTCTTGCACGCCACCCGAGTCGGTCAAGATCACCGTCGATCGATCCATCAGCCATACGAACGGTTCGTAATTCATGGGCTCGATCAAGTGAATCCGCTCGTGACCGGCCAGGATGCGATTGACCGGCTGCCGCACGTTGGGGTTGAGATGTACGGGGTAGACAAAGTGTACGTGACGGTGCTGGTCGGCTACCTCGCGAATCGCCCGGCAGATGTTTTCAAAGCCACTGCCGAAACTTTCACGGCGGTGTCCGGTGACCAGTACCATTTGCTGTCCATCGAGCCGGTCGGCAAGTTGGTCGGGCAGTGTCGGCGGCTGGCGGTTGACCCGGTCGCGGACCCATAACAGGGCGTCGATCACCGTGTTGCCGGTTAGGTGCACCGTGGCCGGATCGGCGCCCTCGCCAAGCAACACCTCGCGAGCCACCGCGGTCGGCGCGAAGTGGATGTCGGCCAGCCGCGTCACCAGCCGGCGATTGATCTCTTCCGGAAACGGTGCAAACTTGTCGTCCGTCCGCAAACCCGCTTCGACGTGCCCCACCGGCGTTTGCTGGTAGAAGGACGCCAGCGCGCCGCAAAGAGCCGTCGTCGTATCGCCCTGCACCAGCGTGACGGCGGGTTGGACGTGCTGAATCACCCGGTCCAGTCCCTCGACGGCGCGTGCCGTCACCTCAGCCAATGACTGGTCGGGCGACATGATGTTCAGGTCATATTCGGGGGCGACCTCGAACACGGACAACACCTGATCCAGCATCTCCCGGTGCTGGGCGGTGACGCACACGATGGATTCGAAATGGTCTGGGCGCCGCGCCAATTCGAGAATCACCGGGCACAACTTTATGGCTTCGGGACGCGTGCCGATAACGGTGAGGACTTTCATCAGTTAGTTACTTCCTAGCCGAATTCTGGCCAGCCTTCGGCGCGAACTGGCTTTTCACCCCAGGTCTGATGACTTAGCTGCACACGCCATTTGAAACAGAGTCGCGACCGAGAGAGAGCGATAATACGTGTTGGCGCGGGTGCTCACGATCGCGGCCTGGTTGGGATGCGCATTGTTCGCACCCATGTACCATTCTAATTGGCGATCCAGTCGCAACCGCCAGTTCGGCGGGGAATTTATGTGTCGACCGGTTTGATGCAATCGGGCTCGTCGTACACAGGTTTATTGACCTTGGTGCTGACCGGTTCTGCCATCAAGTCCTTGCCAGGGTATGGCTGAAGCAGGTCGGCCAGGCGGTCGTAATCCTTGAACTCCGGATCCAGCCACAGATCGTAGTACTGGCTGGGCAGGATGACGGGCATCCGGTCATGAATATCGGACAGGAGCGGGTTGGCATTGGTCGTAATTACGGTGCACGATTCGATGGGCTCGTCCAGCTTGTTGTTTTTTTCCCATAGCCCGGCAAAGCAGAACGGCAGATGCTTTTTCAAGTGGATGTACATCGGCTGCTTGCCTTGTTTGGTTTTTTTCCACTCGTAGAAACCGTCCGCTAAGATCAAGCAACGACGCTTTTTGAATGCCGCGCGGTAAGCCGGTTTATCGCGAACCGATTCCGACCGGGCATTGATCATGCGATTGCCAATTTTTTTGTCATTGGCCCAAAACGGAATCAATCCCCACTGCAGCGCCACGAACTGCTTTTCCCCCTCGGTCATGCGAACGGCACTGACTGTTTGCGTCGGCGCAATGTTGTAGCGGGGCGTCAACTCGGGGATCTCCAAATCCTGAAACAGATCGGCAATGGTCTCGGTGGGAGTCCGTAGCGTAAATCGACCGCACATGAGGGCTATAAAGTTTTTGATGCAAATAAAAGTTTTTGATGCAAATAGAGGTTGCGCACAACGAGGCAACTCGAATGCACCAATCATAACTTATTCATGCCTGTCGTGTGGAACTGGCGGGCAGAATAAACTTTAGGGGACCGCGGCCGGTGATTCCAAATGGTGGTATCAGGTGGAGGTCGGTTGTTTCGTCAATGTGTTTCGGCCACGTCGTGTCCGCCGTCCCGTAAGGCCTTGATGGCGCGAGCGAGTTGGTCGGTCTGGACCAGCAGATAATCCGTTTCGTAATTGGAAACGACAAAGATCGAGACTTTGGCAGCCGCCAACAAGTCAGACAACTCTGCAATCACACCAATCACGCTGAAATCGAGAGTGCCGTCGACTTGAAAACACCGCCAGGACGTGCGGTGTTGCACGTCATCGGACCGCTGCGGATCGATGGCGAATGATTCGGGGCAAACGACCGTGGCGCCGCGCCGATCGAGCACGGCGGCCACCAGGGAATGCGACGCGTCCATCCAGCGCTCCACGGCCGCGGCGTCGTGCAACTTGCAAACGGCAAACAACTCGATCAACAGATTCAGGCGCATTCGAGAAGTGTATCGAGTGCCGCGCGGTTGCGTCAGGGGGACGCGGATTTGGCAGTATCAAAAGCGCGATCAGTTAAGCAGAATGGCGCCGGGACCGAACGAATCGTCGTCGCCCGTTTCCCATTCGCGACGAACTTCGCGCAACCCATAGGCACACAGTTCAAACCGGTCGCTCAGCCGTTCCAGCACGGTGCTGGGCGTGGCCGCATCGTTGTCGACAACAATCCGGCTGGCAATAAAGTAAGAACGCTTGCCTTGGCTGCAATACGATTCAAATTGCGTATCGGTGTCGATGCGATCTTTGCGAAGCGCTTCAGGATAGACGCCGGCCCAAAACAATGTGAAGTCACCGATGTGCTGGTACAGTTCGCGCTGCGCATCACCCAAGCGTTGCGTGGCTTCGGCGGCCATTTCCGTGACGCTCATCAGCGGCCGTCCGGTGACGCCGCGAATGCGATGCACGACATCGCTGCGCACAAAGCGAACGAGCATGCCGGACAGATAGTCAACCAGCGGCGGATCAACGACGCCCAGCTGCGTTTGAAAAATGTTCTCGGCAAGTCCAGCGAAATATCGGTGAATTGGTGAGTCAGGTCGCCCAGCAGTCATTGCACGAACCCTCCGTTCCAAAAATACCTCACTATTCAACTCTAGACCGGGGATTGACGGCCGGTCAAGGGAAATTTCTGACCCTAAATACGGTATTTGCGGATTGCGCCGATACTAAATAAACGCAACCGCGCAAGGTTGGATGCCGGTTTATGGGTGAATGTTCTGGCCTTCACCATTTCTTTCAACTTGCCACGCCAGACAGTTTTGCGACGGCTGTTAGTGGTGGAATGTATCACGTAAAAATGCACGAGACATTTGACCATAAACTTTCGAGGAATATTTTCATGCCCGAATTGCCCGAAGTCGAAACGATGCGGCGGGGAATACTGGGCGCGGAGGGCAGCCGGATTGTGGCCGCACGGCGCAGTGGCTGCCGCAAGCGACCGCTGACCATGCGCCCCGCTTGGCCGGCGATCGCGCGACGCCTTAAGGGGGCGATGATTTGCCAAATTGGCCGGCACGGCAAACGGCTGCAGATTGGACTGGACAACGGCTGGACGATTGTGATCGAGCCACGGATGTCGGGACTCGTATTGGTTGAACGGCCGCCCACCGAAGAACACTTGCGATTCGCCATCGAACTGGCCGGCGGCGATTGCCAGCAAATTCGCTACTGGGACCGTCGCGGATTGGGCCAAGTGCACTTGCTAAATCCGAAACAGCTGGTGGAGTTTTTCCATCCGTCGCGGATAGGGCCCGACGCGCTTTCGATCGGCTGCCAGCAGCTGTGCGAAAACTTGGGCAATCGCAGCATCCCCGTCAAAGTGGGATTATTGGACCAAAAAGCCGTTGCCGGAGTGGGCAACATTTATGCTTCGGAGATTCTACACCTGGCGGGCGTCCATCCCCAAATCGCTTGCGCCCAAGTGACACGGAGGCAATGGCAACGCATTCACCAGCATTTGCGTGAAGTGATGCGCCGCGCGATCCAGTTGGAAGGATCGACGCTGGCCGACGGCACTTATCGCAATGCCCTAAACGACCCGGGCAGTTACCAGAACCACCACACCGTCTACAATCGCGCCGGCGAATTATGTGGCCGTTGCCGGCGGGGAAAGATCAAGCGGATTGTCCAGTCACAACGCTCGACGTATTTCTGCCCGCGCTGCCAGAGTCGAAGACGTTGAGGGTGGTGCACGTCAACAGACATTGGTTGGGATCGCCCAATCCAGTTTTTGGCTACCCGATCATCCGGTCAGTTCAGTTCACCCTGTTAGATTCACAGTCGCGTCCGTCGATGCGGGCAAGCTGACACAAGCTGCTGACGTCGACGTAGGTTTTTTCGCCAACGGCAACTTGATTGTAAACGCCGTACCGCGGCCGGGAGTGCTTTCCACGCGGATCTTGCCGCCGTGCGATAGGATGATTTTGTGGCAGGCGTGCAATCCCAGACCCGTGCCGCCTTTGCCCGAGTCGTCTGGCCCGTCCTTGGTGCTGAAATACGGATCGAAAATGCGTTGCAGTTTGCGGGGTTCGATTCCCGGTCCGAAATCCCGCACCACCAAGTCGACCATGTTGGATTCAGCGTCCAGAGCCGTCCGAATCACCAGCCGTCCGCCGTTACCCATAGCCTGCCGCGCGTTAATCAGCAGATTCAATAGTACCTGTTGAATCTGATTGCCGATCGCCCGTACCGCCGGCACCTGGCCTAGTTCGTAGTCGACGGCAATGCGATATTTCTGCATTTCGCGCTCCAGCAACACCATCGTCTCTTCGATCAATGACTCCAAGTCGATTGCATCGAATTGCAGATTGCGGTTGCGGGCCATGCCCAGGACCGAGTGGGTGATCTTGGCGGCACGCTCACCTGCCGTCAGGATTTTTTGAAACGCCTTGTCGCGCGTGGCATCATCTTTGTGCCGCGCGCCCATTTTGGCGTAATTGATGATGGTCATCAGAATATTGTTGAATTCGTGCGTCGTGGTGCTGATCAGTTCGCCCAGCGAAGATGCCTTCTGGGCTTCGAGCAGCCGCTGTTCGAGCACTTGAATCTGGCCGCGGAGTTCTTCCATACAATCGGACATGTCGCTCCAGTTTTCCTGTTGCAGGCCTCAAATCTTGACTAACCGACGGTTCCGACGGAGTTGACACAGTTGAATCGTCGAGGTGCTATCGCAGACACCTTGGGGTCTGCAGGGCCGGTAGAAACGGCACAATTTTCGGTGGAATGACTGCACCCAAAAATGATATCGACGAACTCGCGTAGGATCCTAAACCCGATCTCTTTATAATCGCCGTTCCCCAGTTGACTCGCGTTTCAGGGAGGAAAGCGATGGACACAATCAATCAACTTGAGCAAAAACTGGCGCAGCTACAACGACTGGGTTATGCGGTACGATACGACTGGTTTGGCGGAACGGGTGGCGGAGCCTGCCAATTAGGCAATCAAAAATGCCTGTTTCTCGACCTGGCACTGGGCGCGCATGACCACCTGCATCTGGTCGACGAGGTGCTCCAAAGCGAGCTGCCGGGTTCGGCCCAGCGAGCGGCGTAAAGTATCCACCACGGGAATTCTTCGGGCGACGGTCAAGTAAAATCCTGGTACCAGCAGCGGAGGAATTGGTGCCACTCACTCGGTGAATCACCGCTGGTGCCGATGGACGCGTCATTGGACCCTTCTTCCCAGCGACTGTGAATGTTGGGCAAAACGACTGTTTCCAGTTTGATCAATCGGATCGATGGCGTTTCGGCCAGCCACTGGTTGGCAGCCTCGACTGCTGCGTCGAACGACTCGTACTCGCCCACGCGCAGAATACCGGGCGCGGAAACTTGTTGCGGCACAAAGTCCTTGTATTTCAGCATGGGGCCGGCTCCCGCCGATACAAACCGTTGGATTGGATATATTTTTCAACGCTGCGCGGCAAGCGGTATCGGATGGATCGTTCCGCCTGAACCGCATCGCGGATCTCGGTGCTGCTGATTTCGATCAACGGAAACTCGATTTGCTCGGTCGACACGCGTCGCATTGCGCCCTTGGTCAAATACGGCTTGAGTTGCCCCAAGTTGGCGTCGTGGCCGTGCCGCGCCACCACCAGCGGTATTGCCAGTTGACATATCCGCTCGGGATCGCGCCACCGCGAGAAATCTTCGAGCGAGTCGGCGCCGATAATCAAAAACAACTCATCCTCCGGGAACTCGTCGCGAAACGACTGCAGTGTGTCCGCCGTATAACTGACACCTCCCCGTACAATTTCATCGGAGCGCAATTCGAAATTATCGTTGCCGGCAATGGCCAAACTGATCATTTCAATCCGTTGCCGATCGCTGGCCTGAGGACCGACAGGTTTCAGCGGCGACATCGCCGCCGGCACAAAAAAGACTCGGTCGAGGCCGGCCTGGTCGCGACAATACTCGGCCATCAACAGGTGTCCAAAATGAATTGGATCGAATGATCCTCCGAAAATCGCCAGCCTCATGAAGTATCCCATCGATAGGACCAGGTACACACTATGCCCGAGCTGCCAATTACGGCAAACTATCAAAAAATGGGGTGGTACTCTACATGGACCAGACGTGTCCTGAGCTGGCCGATGATTTGAGCAAGCCTCCTCCGCAGTTTCCATTTGCGCATGTCCGAACAACAAGCACTTTTCGATACTCAACCGCCAGCCTGGCAATTGGACGATCAGGACGACTGGTTGGCGGCCCGCATTGTGTTTGCCCAAACGCCGTTCGGGCCGTATGACTACGAAGTTCCTGAGCCGCTGCGCGACCAGGTGCAAGTTGGCCAACGCGTCCGGGTACCGCTCGGCCGCGGCAATCGCGTTGTCGAAGGCTACTGCGTGAAGTTGTTTCCGTCGTTCGATCCGGAGGCGGCAGGAATCCCCATCGGCCGCCTAAAGCCGATCAAACAATTGATCGATCCGCAACCGCTGGTTTCTGGAAAGCTGCTGGAACTGGCTCGATGGATCAGCGATCGTTGGCATTGTCCGCTGGGCATCACGATCGAGACGATTGTGCCGGTGGCCGTCCGCGACCAATCCAATACGCGAACCGCCATTTTTTTGGAATCCGATCCAGCAGTGATGCGGCAACTGGACGAGCTTAATTTGCCTCCCAAGCAGCGGCGAGCGCTGGAAGTCTTGCAGGAAAGCCGCCAGTCGTTGACGCCGGCCGAGCTGGCCAAGGAATCTGGCTGCACCATCGCGCCAATCACGGCACTCCGCAAGAAAAAACTCGTGCGGCAAGTCAGGTCGCGAATTGAACAACGCACTCATCACCTCCAAGCCCAGCCGCGCCAACCGGACCTAAAACTAAATGGGCATCAGGTCCAAGCATTGGGCGCGGTGCGCGAAGCGCTCACCACTAACGTACATCGTTCCATCTTGCTGCACGGCATCACGGGCAGCGGTAAAACTGAAGTTTACATTCGCGCCATCCAACAAGTGATCGAAATGGGGCGGCAGGCGATTGTGCTCGTCCCCGAAATCAGCTTGACGCCGCAGACCCGGCAACGATTCTGCGAGCGGTTCGACCACGTTGCCGTGCTGCATAGCAACTTGACCGCCGCCCAGCGCGGTTGGCATTGGCGGCAGATCGCCACCGGCAAAATCCAGGTAGTGATTGGTGCGCGGAGCGCGGTATTCGCGCCCGTTCCGCAACTCGGGTTGATTGTGCTGGACGAAGAGCACGACAGCTCCTTCAAACAGGACCAGTCGCCCCGTTATCACGCCCGGGATGTCGCCCGCTGGCGGGGCCAACGCGAACAAGTTCCTCTGGTGCTGGGATCGGCCACGCCGGCGCTGGAAACCTGGCACCGGGCCCAGCAAGGAGACACGCAATTGGTCAGTTTGCCGGAGCGAATACTCCAGCTGCCGTTGCCCGACGTGACCACCGTCGATTTGCGCGGCGAGTTTGTGCGCCGCCAAAGTCGCGGCGCGATCAGCCGTACGTTGCAGCTGGCCATGCGCGACTCGCTGGCCGAAGGTGGACAAGTGATCTTGCTGCTCAATCGGCGGGGCTTTGCCACCACCATTCAATGCCCGCAATGCGGCCACGTCGTCTATTGCCCGGACTGCGCGATCGCGATGACCCATCATCGCGACCGGCACTTTATCATGTGTCATTATTGCGATCACCGCTGTCCGGAACCGCGCAACTGCGTTCAGTGCGGATTCTCCAATATTCAGTTTTGGGGCGTGGGCACTCAGCGACTGGAACAGGAAGTGCAAACCCGCTTTCCCGATTATCCCTGCGTGCGGATGGACACCGATTCGATGCAGCGGCCAGGCAGTCACGAAAAGGCCCTCGCCCAGTTCCGCGCCGGCGAAAAACGGATCCTGTTGGGAACCCAGATGATTGCCAAGGGACTGGATTTTCCCCGCGTAACGTTGGTGGGCGTGATCAATGCTGACACGGCACTGCACCTGCATGACTTTCGCGCCGGCGAACGGACGTTTGCGCTCGTGACGCAAGTGGCCGGGCGGACCGGCCGCGGTCCGCGGGGAGGCCGAGTCTTGGTGCAGACGTTTAACCCCGATCATCCGGCGATCCTGGCCGCGTCGCGACACGATTACGCCGCGTTTGCAGATTATGAACTGCATCACCGCAGCGAATTTGGTTATCCACCGTTTGGATTATTGGCGCGGGTCGTCGTCCGCGGTCCACACGAACAACACGCGCGCCAGCTGGCGGAGTTGCTGGCGCAATCTGCTCGCGACTGGCCACTCGGCGATGACGAAACCCGGGTGATCGGTCCGGCCGAAGCGCCGATTGCCAAGCTGCGAGGCAAATTTCGTTTTCACTTTTTATTGCGCGCAATCGAGGACAGGACGTTGCACGACTGGATCAAGCATATCACCAGTTCCGTGCCGGAATCGGATGACGCCCAGTACGTGATTGATGTCGATCCACAGGAAATGCTGTGACCCGCGGCCACTTGTTTCGTTGCCTGCCGGTCAACTTCGCTATGGTTGCTGTAACGGCGGTAGCATAGAATAGCAATTGATCCGCCGCTGGCTGTTTCCACCTCCCCGCCTGCGCAGCGAACCGTCGCGCGACGGGGGGACCAGCGGACATTCAAGCCGCCCGTTGTTTGGCCACGGACCATGTCGTATCGCTCCATCAAACGCGTATTGGGAGAGAACAGTCTGGAGCGCAAATGCCGCATCCTGTTCGGCATCTGTATGTTGATCCTGATTGGCGGCTCGTTTTGGGGCGTGATGCGATTGACCGAGGATTTTGTCCGCCAGGACACGCGGAAAAAGGCCAAGGAGATGATGGAGGTCCATTGGCTCAAGGCGCACATGTCCCAAGTGCATTACCTGGAAAACGACCCCAAACAGATCCTTAAGTTTCTGTCAGCCCGCTTTTCCAGGTTAAACGCCAACATTGACTCCATCGTTCTGGAAAAACAGATAGAGCGGCGGAGTGTTGAGGCCCGGCTCCCCGAGGACGAGGAAGAACGCGAAATCGTGGCCTGGCTGATCAAGGAGATGCAGCGCACCCAAACCGAACCAACCGCCAACAACAACCCACCCGATTCCGAATCGGCTGAGTCGCCAAACGATGGAGAACCGGAGCCGGCCATCGAATCCAATTTTCCAGGCGTCTTCCGGGACCGTTTCGAGCCCAACGATCAATATCAGTTTTATCAACCGATCGTTTTCACTTCGGAATGCACCGGTTGTCATCCGCCCGCCCGCCGCGACGCGGGAAACGGCCAGTTGACACACCTGGCCAGCGCCGATCCGGATTACACCCGCACACCGTTGTATGTGATTCGATTGACGCAAAATTACAAGGATGCCAACGAAGGCATTTATCGTTCGCGGGCCATTTTGCTGGCCGTGGCCATTGTGATCGCCTTTTTGTCGACCACCGCCCTGTACGCGATTATTCGATACGTGATCGTCAAGCCGCTGCAACATTTGCAGGGTGTGATCCAACAGGTGAGCAAAGGCAAAATGGATGTCCGCTCGGAACTGAATACCGGCGATGAATTTGAAGAATTGTCCAACAGTTTGAATCGTATGCTTCGGCACCTGGCCGATTCGCAGGCAGCGCTGACGGAAGTCAACCGGGACCTGGACCGAAAAGTTGACGAGCAGGCGCAACTGACGATGAAGTTATACGAAATGAATCAGATCAAAAGTGATTTCCTGGCGAACATGAGCCACGAAGTCCGCACGCCGCTGAATAGCATTATTGGGTTTTCCGAAGTTCTCGCCGAAATCGACTCACTGAATGAAAAGCAACGCGGATACGCCAACAATATCCGGAATTCTGGCCATGCGCTGATGGAATTAATCAATAACGTTTTGGATTTGGCCAAACTGGAAGCAGGCAAAACCGAGGTGCACAGCCAAGACTTTTCCATCCAGGTTCTGGTCAATGAACTCGTCGAGATGGTGCGGCCGCTGGCGGAGAAAAAACGGATTGAAGTGCAAGTCGAAATCGATCCGAATCTGCCACCCATGTTCCAAGACCAGGGCAAAATTCGTCAGATACTTACCAATTTGATGTCCAACGCCATCAAGTTCACGCCTGAAGGCGGGCGTATCAAAATCAGCGTTTCGCAAGAAGATGACCGTTTGGTTCTCCAAGTCCGCGACAGCGGAGTGGGCATCGCCGAAGAAGACCGCGCAATCGTCTTTGAGAAATTTCGCCAGGCGCCGTCCACGATCGGTGTCGATTCGCTGACACGCCGCCACAGTGGTACGGGGTTGGGCCTGTCAATTGTCAAGGAGCTATGTATCCTGCTGGGCGGAACCGTTGAGGTGGAAAGCGAAGTTGGCAAAGGCAGCATCTTTACCGTGCGCGTACCGTGGATCCACGAGATTCAGGTGCCGGTGCAGTCGGAACTGGAAGAAGAAATCGAGCAGCTTAACATGTCGCAACGTTCCGGCGTGTCACACGGGACACTGCTTCCATCTCATTCAAACGGGCAAAACGACGGAAGCGCGGCTAAGTCGGCAACCGAATCCGTCTCCGAAAATACCGCTTAACATTCGCGCCTGAGCATGCCGGATTCCAATAACAAAATCGAGGTCCACCTGTTTACCGACGGCGCTTGCAGCGGCAACCCGGGTCCCGGCGGCTGGGCGTTTATCCTTCGCCACCTGCCCACCGGCCGCGAGTCGGAAGAAGCGGGCGGCGAAGCGGAAACAACTAACAATCGCATGGAGCTGGAGGCCGTGGTGCAAGGGTTGTCTCGACTGACCCGGCCTTGCCGCATCGAACTGTTTACCGACAGCGTTTACGTCGGCAAGGGCATTAGCGAATGGATGTCGAAATGGAAAAAAAATAACTGGCAGCGGAAAGAAAAATCCAAACTGGTTCCGGTCAAAAACGAAGACCTGTGGCGAAGACTCGATCGATTGCTACAGAAGCACGCGGTCAAATACACGCGCGTGGCCGGGCACAGCGGCCATCCGGAAAACGATCGTTGCGATGAACTGGCCGTGGCCGCCTATCAAAAATACTTGCGGTAATGGTGTCCGGTTAGATTCGCATTCCAAGCACGCAGCGGAAACAGACGATGATTGTCCGGCTTTTCGTGACGGCAATCCGCAGGCCGTGGTGACAGAATTGACGAACAACACGCCGGGCGGTTCTGATGATGCCATGGCTGGATGCGGCTGCCCACCTTTGAGCTTTGCGCGGCGTTTCGATATCGTAAGTACATGACGGGCACGACTCAAAAAAAGGCCGACATCGAGCAACTCTCCCAGCCAGTACAGTTTTTGAAAGGTGTCGGGCCTCAGCGGGCGCAGCTGTTACAGAAACTGGGGCTGCGGACGGTCGCCGACCTGTTGTTCTTTTTTCCACGCAATTACCACGACTACAGCCAGCTCGCCAGCATTGCGGAACTGCAGGAAGCTCGCGCGACCAGTGTGATCGGACGGGTGCTGGATATCCAGGACTGGACTTCGGCAGCCGGAAAGTATGCGCTGGCCGTGCTGCTGGAGCAGGAGCCGCAACAGTACCTGCGCGGCATTTGGTTCAATCAGCATTACCTCAAGCAAAAATTCGAGAACGGCCAATTGGTGATGTTGCAGGGAACGCCGCGATTCGATGAAGGCCGCTGGGAAATGGTGCATCCCAAAATTACCTGGTTCGCGCCCGGCGAACCGGCGCCGACTCGGGGAACGATCGCGCCGATTTACCCGCTGACCCAGGGGCTGGCACAGCCCAAGATCCGGGACATCGTCGCGCATGTGGTGGCCGAGCATTGTGAAGCGGCGCCGGAGGTGTTTCCGCAGGCATTTCGCAGCGAAAAGGGGCTATGCGACATTCACACCGCGATCCGGCAGATCCATGCGCCCCGCGACGAACAGTCGCTCGAACTGGCGCGACATCGATTTGTCTATCAGGAGTTGTTCGTGCTGCAAGCCGCATTGGCCATGCGACGCCAACGCATCCGCAATTCGCAAACGGCACCGGCAATGCCGCTTGATTCAAAAATTCGCGCGCGTATTCTCCGCCGGTTTCCATTTGAATTGAGTCCGGATCAACTGCAGGCGGCCGACGACATCAGTCGCGACATGTCGGATTCGATTCCGATGAACCGACTCGTGCATGGCGAAGTCGGCAGCGGCAAAACTGCGGTGGCGGCCTTTGCGGTGTTGTTGGCGATCGCCCACGGTTACCAGGCCGTGATCATGGCGCCGACTGAATTGTTGGCTCGTCAGCACGTTCGCAGTTTCGAACAGTGGCTGAAACACGCCCGGGTGCGGATCGCCGCCTGGACCGGCGCGCAAACGGCCAGCGAGCGGAAAAGTCTGGCGGCCGAAGTGGCCAGTGGTCGGTATCAACTGGTGATTGGAACCCACGCCTTGCTGGCGTCGCCGCCCGATTTCAAGAATCTCGGTCTGGTCGTCATCGATGAACAGCACAAGTTCGGTGTCCGGCAACGCGGCAAATTGCGCCAGGCAGGTGGCGACCCGCACTACCTGGTCATGACGGCCACTCCGATCCCGCGGACGATTGCCATGACGGCCTTTGGCGATCTCGACGTCTCCACGCTGCAAAAACCGGCGCGTCAGTCATTTCCCGTCCACACGTATCTGGGTTCCGAGGAAACCCGAGATGCCTGGTGGGAGTTTGTCCGCAACAAGCTTCGCGAAGGCCGGCAGGCCTACGTGATTGCTCCGTTAGTGGAGGGTGACGACGATTCTCAAGTATCCGGCGCCGAATCGATGCTGGAGAGCCTGGCCAATGGACCGCTGGAAGCGTTTCGCCTGGACGTATTGCACGGTCGCCAAAAGTCTGAGGAAAAAGAATCGATCATGTTGGCGTTCGCTCGCGGTCATACGCAAGCGCTGGTGGCGACCAGCGTCGTCGAAGTCGGGATCGACGTACCCAATGCCACCGTCATGACAATTGAATCCGCCGAGCGATTTGGCCTGTCGCAGTTGCACCAGTTGCGGGGTCGCGTCAGTCGCGGTAGCCATACCGGCTATGTCACCGTATTTCCGTCAACGAAAAACGAACATGCGCTCAAACGGTTGCAGGCTTTTGTCGAAAGTCAAAATGGTTTCGAGCTTGCCGAACTTGACTTTCAAATGCGCGGGCCCGGCAATTTGTTTAGTGGGCAACAGCATGGAATGCCGCCACTGCGAATCGCTGACTTGTTGCGCGACCATGAAATATTGCAAACCGCCCGGCAGGACGCACAAACGCTGATTGCGGCAGATCCGGAACTTGGCGCGCCCGAATTCGCGCGGCTGCACCAAATGATCGTGGCCCGCTACGGCCGAGCGCTGGAAATTAGCGACGTCGGTTGAGTCGTTCTGAAACATCCGGCGCCGAATCCGCTGCACGGCTGAAAATGACTTTCCACGGCGAGCAAACAAAAGCCGAGCCGACGTGCACGATATCCCTTTTTTTGGAGAGTGATCGTTTTCGACGAGCAAACGTGGCACTCGGAACGGCGCGACGATGCAACTAATCGGCCAACTGGGTTGCCGGCTGGTCAATCTGCCAATTCGCCGGGTGCAGCCGGTCGCGAATCACGCGACGATACAGCGTGTCGCGTTCGACGGGCTGGCGGCCGGCTTCCACGATCAACTGGTGGATCCGGTCGACCGAAAGCAATTCGGGCGTCGTGGCGCCTGCATCATGATAGATCAGCTCGTGTCGCACCGTCCCGTCGAGGTCATCGGCGCCGTAGGACAAGGCGGCTTGGGCGGTACCGATGCCGAGCATGATCCAATAGGCCTTGATGTGGGGGATATTGTCCAGCATCAATCGGCTGATGGCCATGGTTCGCAAATCCATTAGTGACGATGGCTTTCGAATGTAGTTCAGTCCGGTGTTTTCCGGGTGGAATGCCAATGGAATGAACGTCTGAAATCCGCCCGTTTCATCCTGCAATTGTCGGAGGCGCACCAGGTGATCAATGCGGTGCTTGTCTTGTTCGATGTGTCCATACAGCATCGTGCAGTTGGACCGCAGACCCATCTCGTGAGCCGTGCGGTGAATCTCGAACCACTTATCAGTGTCCGCCTTGTGTTCGCAGATCTTTTCTCGCACTTCGGGGTGAAAGATCTCCGCGCCGCCGCCGGGCAAGCTGCCCAATCCAACGTCTTTCAATTTTTGCAGTACATCTTCCACTGACGTTTTCAGCAGCTGTTCGAACCAGTTGATTTCAACCGCCGTCCACGCCTTCAAATGCAACTGCGGATACGACTCGTGCAAGATGCGAATGATGTTCAAATACCAATCAAATTTCTTCAAGTGGTGCAATCCGCCCACGATATGCATTTCGGTGCAGCCATTTTCCACCGCTTCCCTGCCCCGTTCCAGAATCTGCTCGTCGCTCATCAGGTAGCCCTTGGGACTTTTCAGATCCGAGCGAAAGGCACAAAACACACATCGATAGATGCAAACGTTGGTTGGATTCAGATGCGTGTTGATGTTGTAATAAGCCACGTTGCCGTTGATCCGCTCACGAACCAAATTGGCCAACTGACCCAGGTCGTTCAGCGGCACGGATGGTTGATACATCAACAGGCCATCCTCAAACGACAGCCGTTCTCCAGCCTCGACTTTGTCGCGAATCGGTTTCAGTCGCGGATCAGTGGTTAGAATCATGAATTTTTTTTGTCG
>JBFILF010000017.1:0-23876 GCA_041599835.1 Pirellulaceae bacterium | reverse complement strand
GCGCTTCGCATGTAATCCGCCGCATTGGCAAAGTGAGCCCGCTCGCCCAGCTCGCTCAGCACCTCTTCGACGGGTTCAATGACGGACTTTGACGCGTTTACTGCTTCCTTGAATGATTTAAGGATTTTGCGATGAGGATCTAGCATCACATCCTGGCGGCGCGAACTCTGCAGGAAACCAGACAATGCGTAATAGTCGTCGGTCGAGATGGCGTCGAACTTGTGATCGTGGCAACGGGCACAGGCGACCGTCAAACCAAGAAACGTCTTTGACATCACGTCGATTTGATTGTCGATCCTTCCCGCTTCGTCACCTTTCACGTCGACGGGACCGTGAGTGGCTTCGCCGAGAAACCAAAAGCCAGTCCCGAGAATCGACTCGTTGATCAAGGTGTCAGGATGAAGCCGCGGGTACGCCATCAAGTCCCCGGCAATTTGTTCGACGATGAAATCGTCGTACGGCACATTCGCATTGAAGGCACGGATCAGATAGTCTCGATACTGGTACGCATGCGGAATCGGATAATCGAATTCGTGTCCGCACGTCTCGGCATAACGAATCAAGTCCATCCAGTGTCTCGCCCATCGCTCGCCGAAATGTTCAGACTTCAATAACTCGTCGACCACCGTTTCGTAGGCTTGCGGCGAACGATCATCGATAAAGTCATGAATTTGCTGCGGCGTGGGCGGCAAGCCGATCAAATCAAAATACACACGGCGGATCCACGTTCGCCGATCTGCCGGTTCGGCCGGTTCGATCGAATGGGCATCAAGCTGCTGTAAGATGAAATGATCCAACGGATCAAGCGGCCAGCTTGTGTTTTTAATATCGGGAATCGTTGGCCGAACCATCGGTTGCCAGCACCAGTGTTCGGCGCGGCGTTTTTGCAGATCGAATGCTTCGACGGCAACTACCGCGTGCTCCGCTTCGGCCGGCCACGGCGCTTTCATGGCGACCCACTTTCTCAGCGTCTCAATCTCCGCTTCCGGCAATTTCGAATCGGGCGGCATCTGGACCAGGTCGCCGTACTGGACGGCATCGATAAGCAGGCTGTTGTTGGGCTCCTCTAGATCGATGGCTGATCCGGAATCGCCGCCGGCCAAGATGGACATGCGTGATGCCAGGCTCAGGCCGCCTTCCGGTTCATCCACCTCCGGGCCGTGGCATTCGTAGCAATGTTGCACCAATAACGGCCGGACTTTGGATTCAAAGAATTCCAGTTGACCGTCGTCGAACTGCTGCGCATGTAGGTCCGTCCAAGTTGAAACGGCAAATAAAACGACGCAGACCGCCACGCGCAGGAAGATTCGATTCATCGATTTGAATGGGTGCGCCATTTAGCTGGAGGGAACGGCGTTCAAATGCACTTCGACCGGTACCGCCAGTATAAAATCGGGTTAGAAAATCGTCAAAACGGGGCAGCTTGCCCCTACCATCTCGGGTAGCAGGCGGCTTTGGCAACATTCGCCGCAGACGGATGAGGGTAAAAAATTACAAAGGACCAAGGACAAGGAAAAGGCGATATCCGCAGGTTTTGGTTTTGCTTTCGTCCTTCATACCTCGTCTGGTCCGCCCGCGGAGCCGCGGTGCTTGGGCGTCTCAGCATGGAAATGGGTCGAAATGCACGACGTTTAGAAATCGCCCGGTGTATCACCAGCGGCATGGGTCGCAAGGGCATGCAACGTCGGCTCCTCTGTGTCAGCCCCCAACCAATTCACGGAACCGTCAGCAAATGCCACAGAGGCGCCACGCTCTGCATACCTTTCAGCGGAGCCCAACTCAGTTATCATTCGTATCCACTGCGTTCTCGAAATATCGTTGGGCTCTGTCCAATGAAATTTTCCGTCGGCGTATTCGGTTAGACAAACGGTTTGCGATACACCGTCCGTGAAATCCGCAAACGAGATCGATTTGCTTCCTGAAAACGCGGTTCCAGATCCGGTGATGGCGACAAACCGGGTGTATGACGTCTTGGGTTTTGAGCGGAACCACCGGTACCACCAGGTCGATTCGAACGGTTCTCGAATGCGAAACACGTCCGGCATCTGGTCCAGCAAGCGGATGTTGTCTGGACCGTTCCACGGCTGATCAAAATCGTAGCGTTCGAACAATTCTTGTTCTTCAAGGAAAGGCAGGATCAACACCCGCCAGCTGTGCCATGGCTTACCGTCCCGGCCGGCGATGTAAGCAGGGGGCAGGTGCCCATGGGCGTCATGATAATTGTGCATGGCCAGCATCAGCGAGCGGATATTCCGGAATTCGTCGGGCGGGGAACGTTTTCGAATTCCCCTGTCAGGAACAAGCACGTGCCATATCATCAGCGCAATCAAGAACAGCGCGGCCAACTGAAATACGGTTGATAAGACGCGAGGCGTGCCAGTCACCTTCGAACCCGCGAGGTTAAACGATAGAATGTGACACCTTATATTTCCGGCCGATTGCCCGACTGGTTCATTACATTCATTCTATCGCCGCATGCCCCTTTCGAATCAACAAATCTGTTCCCACGTTCTGCCCAACGGTATGACGATTGTCGGCGAGGTCATGCCCTGGTTGGAGTCAGCCGCCTTTTCCTTTTTCGTGCCGTCCGGTTGCCAGCACGACCCGCCGGACAAACTGGGTCTGGCCAATTTTGCCTGTGAGATGGTCCAACGTGGCTGTGGAAAGTTGGACAGCCGGCAGTACATCGAGAAACTGGAATCACTGGGTGTCGATTACAGTTCGTCCGCGTCGGTCTATCACACGCACTTCAGCGGTGCCATGCCCGCCAGCCACTTGCATGATGCGTTTGCCGTTTACGCTGACGTGTTTCGCCATCCGTGGTTACCGGAAGACCAACTGGAAGATGGCCGGCAGGTTTGTTACCAGGAAATTCGGGCGATCGAAGACGACTTGTCGCAGCGCGTCATGTTGCAACTAAAACTGCGTCAGTATGGCCAGCCGCGCGGCCGCTGGAGCCAGGGAACGATTGAAAGCGTCGCCTCGATTGAACAATCGGATATCCAGCAGTTTGTCGCCGATAATTACCAACCAAACGGAATGATCCTCAGCGTTGCCGGCAATATCGAGTGGGATGAACTCGTTGCCACCGTGGAGAATCTGTTTGGCAATTGGTCGTCGCGTCCAGCAGCTGAAATTGTCGATTCCGACGTCGAGCGCGGTGAATTCCACATTGCACATGAAAGCCAGCAAGTGCACATCGCGTTGGCATGTCCGACGTTGACCTACAATCACCCGGATTATTTTCTTGCCAGGGGTGCCGTGGGCGTTTTGAGCGATGGTATGAGTTCGCGTCTGTTCCACGAGTTGCGTGAAAAACGCGGCTTGTGCTACTCGGTGTTCGCGTCGCTGCACTCGCTGTTGAATCAAGCCTCCATCGTCAGTTATGTGGGCACCAGCGCTGAACGCGCACAACAATCATTGGATGCCTTGGCGGAACAGCTTTCCAATTTGGCGCTGGGCATCGAACAATTTGAATTGGACCGGCTGAAAATCCAGATTCGCAGTTCGCTGATCATGCAGCAGGAATCCAGCCGTGCGCGGGCCGCCGCGATTGCCGGCGACTGGTTTCATTTAGGCAAAGCGCGAACTCTCGAGGAGATCAGTTCGTTGATCAATGGATTGACCGTTGAGCGAATTAACGCGTATTTGAAAGACAATCCGCTGGGCCCTTTCAACCTCGTTACCTTGGGACCGCGGGCTTTGGAACTCAAGCATGAAATATCTGCAGCACCAACTGGATAACGGCTTGCAAATTGTTGCCGACTGCAATCCAAACGCGCACGCACTGGCAGTGGGTTTTTTTGTGCGAACCGGCGCCCGGGATGAACCGCCCGGCATGGGCGGAGTCAGCCACTTTTTAGAACACATGGTGTTCAAAGGGACCCCAAACCGCACTGCCGAACAAGTGAACCGCGAATTGGATGAAATGGGCTCGCACAGCAATGCGCGCACATCGGAAGAAAGCACCATTTACCACGCTGCCGTGCTGGCCGAATTCCAAACGCCGATCGTCGAATTGTTGAGCGACTTGATGCGTCCGTCTCTGCGGGACGACGATTTTGATACCGAAAAACAGGTGATCGTCGAAGAAATCAAAATGTACGACGACCAACCACCATATGGAGGGCACGAACGGATCATGGCCGAGTTTTTCGGCCAACACCCGTTGTCCCAAAGTGTGTTGGGGACGATCGAAACCGTTACCGGTTTGACCGCCGCACAAATGGCCGATTATTTTCAGCGACGATACTCTCCCGCGAATATGGCCGTTGCCGCAGCTGGCCGCGTGGATTTTGAGCGTTTGGTGGATGATTGTCAGCGGTGTTGCGGAAGTTGGCAATGCTTCGACGCGCCACGCGAGAATCCTTCAGCTCAGCCCCATTTCGGATTTGTGACGATGCACAAACCCGAGGCCACGCAACAATACATCATTCAGTTGGCACAAGGTCCGGCGTGCAGCGACGATGATCGATATGCAGCGCGGGTTTTGACCACCGTGCTGGGCGACGACAGTGGCAGCCGTTGTTACTGGGAGTTCATCGATAGCGGATTAGCTGAAGCGGCGGGCATGGCAAACTACGAATACGATGACAGTGGGGTTGTGTTGACTTTCCTGTGCTGCACCCCCACGCAGGCCCAAGATAATTTGAATCGCTTGCGTTCTCTGCAACAGCGGGCGCGCAGCGAGCCGGTGACACAACATGAATTGGACCTGGCCAAAAGCAAAATTGCGGCCCATATCATATTGGCGGCCGAACGTACCGAGAACCGAATGTTTTCGGCCGGTACCCAGTGGCTGAAACGCATGGACTACAAGTCACCAAAACAAATCGCGGAATTGTACGAACGGGTCACCCTCGACGAAGTCAACGCCGTGCTCGAAAAATATCCGCTAATCAACAATATGACGGTTTGCGTTGGGCCCGAAACTCAGCTCACGGCGCCTGACTAAACGGCGGGCTTGGTTAGCGCACATGTTCCAGAACGTCGGAGAATTATTGGCCCGCGCCGCTCAACAATGGCCGGGACATCCGGCGGTGGCCGAACCGTCGCATGGTAACTCGTGGCGCAGCCTTACCTACGACCAGCTAAATACCGATTGCGACCGGATTGCCAACGGCCTGGTGGCCCATGGCGTTGAACCGGGCATGCGGATGGTGCTGTTAGTGCCGCCGGGGATCGATTTTGTCACTCTGGTTTTTGCTTTGTTCAAAACCGGCGCGGTTGTGGTGCTGATCGACCCGGGGATCGGACGGCGAAACCTGGTTCGCTGTATTTCCGAGGTCGATCCGCGCGGCGTCGTGGGCGTGCCCAAAGCCCATTTGGCCCGTTGGTGGTATCGCCGCCGATTACCCGGCGCTAAAAACAACTTCGTCGTCGGGCCGGTTGGCTGGCCTGGTTGTCAGCGAATCCAGCAGTTTCGGGACGCCGAGAGCCCCGCCTTTGAGACTGCCACAAGAGCCAGTGATGCGGCCGCCATCATTTTCACGTCGGGTAGCACCGGACCGCCCAAAGGCGTGTTGTACGAGCATGGAAACTTTATCAATCAGGCCGAAGAGATTCGCCGGTATTTTGAAATCGAGCCGGGTGGCGCCGACATTTCCGGGTTTCCGCTGTTTGCGCTGTTCAACACGTCGATGGGTAAGACCACAGTTTTTCCGCGGATGAATTTCACGCGGCCGGCCAGTATTGATCCGCGCGAGTTCATTCGCGCCACCGAACATTGGCAGGCCGACCAGGCGTTCGGCTCACCGGCCTTGCTGAATACGGTCAGCCGCTGGTGCGAGTCGCAGCATCATCGAATGAGCGGGATGCGTCGCGTGTTGTCCGCCGGCGCGCCGGTGCCGGCGCACGTTTTGAAACGCGTCAAGCGAATGATTGACCCTGACGGTGATGTGTACACACCCTATGGCGCCACCGAAGCATTGCCTATCGCTTGCAATTCCGCTTCGATTGTGCTCCGCGAAACGGCGTCCCAAACCGACCGCGGCGCAGGTGTTTGTGTGGGCAGTCGGTTCGGAAATATCCAGTGGAAAGTAATCGACATAACCGATGAACCGATCGAATCGATCGAACAGGCAGTTGCATTGCCCACCAAGCAAATTGGCGAATTAATCGTCACGGGCCCTGTGGTGACGCGCTGCTACGTTTCGAGTCCGGAAGCCAACGCGCTGCATAAAATCAAGGATGGCGACCGCATTTGGCATCGGATGGGCGACGTCGGTTATCTGGACGACTCCGATCGGTTTTGGATTTGCGGTCGAAAAAGCCATCGCGTGGTGACCACTGAAACCACGATGTTTACGATCCCTTGCGAGTCGATCTTCAACACGCATCCAGCGATTTACCGATCCGCGCTCGTCGGCATCGGACCCCGCCGCAACCAAACGCCGGCCTTGGTCGCCGAGCCTTGGCCTGATTATTGGCCAGCGACTCGCCAACGCCGCCAGCGTTTGATTGCCGAGTTAATAGAACTGGCGATGCAGCACGAATTGACACGCGACATTCACAAAGTTTATTTGCGACGAAAACTGCCGGTGGACATTCGCCACAATTCCAAGATCTTTCGTGAACAGATTGCCCGCTGGGTAGCGAGACAAAATTAAACGCCACCACAGCTGCCAATCGTGCTACATCGAGAACAGTGGCAGGCGGTTAGCCGAGCCCGCGACCAACACGAATTGAGAGCACTTGTGGACACGACTTATTTGTCCGCTTCGGCAATACCGATGGTCCTGCGGTCGGGGTAGGAGGGCCGCTCGGGTTGTCGATACGGATTCGCTTCGAGTTCAGCCAACATGTGGTCAATCGCTGCGTCCAATTGAGGATCGCCGCCGCCGATCATTTTTGCTGGATCGTCCACGACCCGGACATCAGGATCCACACCATGACCCTCGATTCCCCAGGTGCCATCTTGTTCGTAAAAAGCGAACGTTGGGGCGGTCACGCTGGAACCGTCGATCATTTGCGGATTACCGGAGATGCCCACGAGGCCACCCCAAGTCCGCATGCCAATCAATTTGCCCAGCCCGGCCTGCCGGAACAACGCCGGAAACATGTCGCCACCGGACCCGGCCATGCCGTTGATCAACATACACTTGGGTCCTTGGTGAGAATCCGGTGGCCACGTCCAGTCGCGACCATCGCGTTTGGCCCAGTAGTTGGTCACGGGCCGATTAAGCAATTCGATGAACCGCGTGGGAATCTGACCGCCGCCATTCCAGCGGTCATCGATGATGAGGCCTTCTTTTGATGCTTGCCCGTAGAACTGGCGAAACAGATCGTTTTGACCCGGGACCCCGGTGTTTACGACATAAATATACCCGACGCGACCGCTCGTCCGTTCAGCGACGTGCCGGCGATTTTTTTCAATCCAACCGCGGAATCGCAAGTCCGAATCGTCGTCCATCAGCTTGACAACCACCTGGCGATCCTCTTCGTCGAGCGCCGCGTCGTCACTTATTGTTAGTGTTACCGTTAGGCCGGCCATGCCGACAAACGCCGCATAGGGATTTTGACTGGAATCTAATTCCACGCCGTTGACGGCAAGTACAAAATCGTTTTCCTTGATGCCAAGCTGCCGCAACGGATTGCGGGCGTCGGTATCCCAATCGCTGCCTTCGTATATTTCAGCAATCTTGTAGCGGTCGTTTTCCACGTCAAATCGGCAACCCAACAGCCCCACGTTTTCTTCTTCGGGTGAATCGGGATCGCGCGGTGGCCGGTAATAGGCATGGCCGACATTAATTTCGGAAATCATTTCGCCAATGATAAATCCGACATCGGATCGCGACGTGGCCTCGTCAATCATCGGCTCGTATCGCTCTCGAACCGCTTGCCAGTCGACGCCATGCATTGTCGGGTCGTAAATAAAGTCCCGTTCAATCCGCCAGGCGTCCATAAAAATCTGCTTCCATTCTTGCCGCGGGTCGACCGTCACCTGCATGCCGTCGGTCTGAACTTTGCTTGACAGCTTTTGACCGGCGGCGGCGTCAATCACATAAACGTCCTCACCTTTGAGAACGGCCAACTTTTTCCCATCAGCCGAGCGCCGGAAATTCGCCGCACCTTCGACGACGGTTTTTTCCGTTCGCTTGTCGTCGGTCAGGTCGAACAGCTGGATGGATGATTTTCCGCCTGGACCGCGTCCAGAGACGCGGGCGTATATCAACTGGTTCTTGTCGTTGACCGTCAACCTTCCAAAATTGCCTTGCTTCATGGGCAGTTGAAACGTTCGCTTCACGATTCCGTCAAATTCGATTTCAACCGGCTTATCCGCTTCCTTTTTATCCTGGCTCTTTTCTTCTTCCTCTTTGCCGCCAGCCTTTTCCTGTTTAGCTTGCAGGTCGAGAGACATTTCACCACCGTTGACTTCGGCTTTGCCTTCAAACGCGCCATCGCGAATGGTTCCGGTGATTTCCACCGTCATTTCGTCGTTGCTGGCCGTCAAAGTAATCTCACCGGTTTCCGGATCGAACTTTCCGGATTCGATGTCGATTGTGCCTTGAGCGGTTTCAACACGGCCGGTAACGCTATTGTCAGCGGCTACTTCCAGCACCAGCGTGAATCCCCGCATTTCGTCCGGCATGTCATCGTTCAGCACCTCGCCGGAATAGCTGCCGGAGACGTTGTTCTCGTCGTCAGCCGGTTCATCGGTTTCGTCTTTGTCGTCTGCGTCTTTGCCGTCGTCGGATTTTTCGTCGTCGGATTTTTCGTCGTCGGATTTTTCGTCGTCGGATTTTTCTTCATCCGACTTGGAATCGTCTTTCCAAGTTTCTTCGTCACTTTCAGGCAACAGCGGGATTTCGACGTCTGCACGAAGGGGGATGGCAAGCAGCACTTCTGTATCGGCGTAAATAAACGTCGTCCCAACGTCTTCGTATCGCGGTTGGTTAAACGCGCGGTGGCTGGAACAAAAGACGTAATCGCCTTTGCGATCGAACGTCGGATTGTCGCAGTTAAAAAATCCACTGGTAATCTGCGTCTTTTCTCCCGTGCCGACGTTGTATACCCAGACGGTCGAGGTTGGAGCACGCTCATCAGAACTGCGCGCGTAAGTAATCCAAGCTGAATCGTGCGACCAACTGACGTCCGGCCGCTGTGCAAACGGCTCGGTTTCAACCAGTTGTGTTTCTTCGGACGCAATCGTATGCAGAAAGACGTGACCGGCTTTATCGGTAAACACCACGTGTTTGGAATCCGGCGACCAAACCGGATCGTACCGGTAGGCCTTGCCGTCGCTGGTTAATTGCCGCGTTTCACCGCGCCCGTCGGATTGCATGACGAACAGTTCGTATTCGCCGGTTTGATCGGAGAAAAAAGCGATCCAGCGACCATCGGGACTCCACGATGGCATGCGTTCGGCGGTACCGCTGGTGCGCGTCATGTTTCGCGGTGATCCTTTCTTGGCGGGCAGCGACCAGATATCACCGCGGGCCTCGACGACGACTCGCTTTCCGGTCGGAGAAATCTCTCCGTTCTGGATAAATTTGGATGCGTCGAATTTTTTGCGCCGGACCGTCGGCTTGTCGCCCGGTATCGTGATGTCAATCGACTGCACGTTGCCGTCCTGCAAATTAACCAGCCACAAATTTGCACCGTTTTGCACGACGATTTCGCCGTCACCCTCCGGTCCGGGACCGATCGACGGCCATTTGCAATCAAAATCCTCGAATTGTGTCACCTGCCGCCGCTGGTCTGAGTCCATTTCATAAGCCCAGATGTTGAGCTTTTGTTGTGGTCCGTCGTCCGACAAGTAATACACCGTGTCACCGTGCCACATTGGCAAACTGTCGGTTCCTTCCCAGTTCGTGATTTGTTTACTTTCGTTGGTCTCCAAGTTGAACAACCAAATATCTGACGCCATCCCACCGCGATAACGTTTCCAAGTTCGTGTGTCTCGGCTGTGCGGCGTGTAGGCCAACCAGCGGCCCGCTTCGTGCAGCGAGGCATTGGAACCATACGGCACCTTGAGTTGTCGCGGCAACGGCTGGTTCGGCGAGATTTCAAACAGTTGAGCAATACGTCTCAAACCTGCGTAGCCATTGGTGGAATAAATTAACCGACCGTCGCTGGTCCAGTCACACAATATCTCCGTTGCCGGATGATAGGTAATCCGCTCGGCTGTACCGCCGGCGCTGGGGATCGTGTAAATGTCCTGGTCACCTTCGTAATTCCCGACAAAGGCAATTGTTTTGCCGTCCGGGCTGAATCGCGGAAACAGTTCCTGTCCCGCGGGGCTGGCCAACGGTGTCGCGGTTCCCCCATTTCGCGGCGCAGTCCACAAGTCGCCGGCGTGGGAGAACACGATTTGGGTGTCGCTGACATCGGGAAATCTCAACATTCCAGCCGACGGCTTGGATTGTTCCGTGTCGGTGGTTTCGTTGGCTGCGAACGAGCCTGAATTGCCACAGCTGAAACAGAGAAGAAAAATTACACTGTATCGCATGGGTGATGCCATCTCTTTTGAATCCCGTTGGTTAATTCGCAATGTCCAGGAAATGTCTTGGGTGCCGGCCGGGTATTGGCCGCCACTTGTTGCCGCTCGACGATTCATCTTGTGTTTTTCCAGCGACTTCACCTCGGAGGCGGTCTGCGGCGACTAGTCCTTCAGCACAAACGTGACCTTTAACAACACACGGTACTCACTAATCTTCCCTTTTTCGACGACAACTTCCTGGCTGGATACCCATGCTCCGGTGACATGGTCCAGCGTTTTGGATGCCTGTTTCACGCCATTCTCTACCGCGTCTTCAAAGCTTTTGGCTGACGACGATTTGATTTCGATGATTTTGGCGGTACTCATCAATGACTCCCATAAAGTTACGTTTCAATTCCTGCACAGCGTTGGGGCGTTTCCGGCACCGAGATTACTTTGGCCGATATGACTGTGGATTTCCAGTCTGTGGTGTTTTTGCCGATCACGAAAAGTGAACGACGCGTTTTTCTGGTGGCAGTGATTGCCTGGCACACTGTGGTGCGCATTGGATCGAGGCACTGCGAAAACGGAATTGCCGGTTCGTTTTAGTCGCGTGTGACGAATTGGCCCGATCGGCGCAGTCAAAATCGCCTCAATGAATCAATCACTGGTCCGCACGCCCCCCCCCAATTTGGCGGGCCGGTAAAAACAGTTTTGCCGGCATACTCGATTTACGTTCGGCGGAAACCAGATCCCAGAAAAAAACACCCGGAATTCAATTCTGTTTGTTTTGGAGAGCGACGCAAAGGGCTGGAATGGTGGAGTCTGAGTTTCAGCAGCCGGTCAGGCGGAAACTGCGAATGCATCGTCCGGGTTAGGGTTGGGTTTGAGGTATTCCAGTCCGTCTTCGCCGAAAATTGGTTTAACTTCGCTTTGACAGAGATAGGCGATCACCGAACCGTAGAACAACAATCGAACCAAAATCACAATGGCCAAGCCGATGGTCATCCCCATGCTTAGGGAGTTGACCAGCATTTCTTTGGCTTGTTCTTGTTCGGCTCGGGACATACCTGTCTGGTAACGGGCCTCGGACAGTGCCGAGTCAAACATTTGGCCGAGTGAACCTCCGGATTCTGTCAGCAACCAGAAATTGGCTCCAAGCACGCACAGGTGATAGACCAGCGCCATCGCGCACAGTCCGATGGCAAAGCTGCGAGCTTTGCTGCTGCGGGCCACCATCATCAAAACGGCTGCCAGGAAGCACAAGGCAAGAGCCAACTTCATGAACTCCAGGTAAGTAAATACCGGGAACAGCTTGTCTTGCGCTGCTTCGAATTTTTTCTGAAAATCGCGCATTTCCCGCGGTTGAGCCGACAGTCGTTTAGCGCGTTCCTTAGCCGTTTCCTGTGGACCGAACAACGTATAGAAGCCGTAGCCGGCGCTGGCGGTACCCAGGAGTCCGATCAGCAGAAAGAAAATACAGATCACGGTCAGGCCCGTTGTCCATCCAGCCCGACCGGCTGGGCCGTTTTCCAAGGCGTTTTCCGAGTATTCAACGGAAGCGCATTGTTCGTTCGCTTCGATGGCCGCGTTGAGGTATTTTTCGGTCGACAATTCCTGGGACATCGTTTCTCAAACTCCACGTTCACGTGATGGTGGTGGGCCAAGACAAGGCGATGTCGTCCTTGTTCCGCGCATAAATTCGTCTTCAAACCATAGGACATGGGATCGTCACGTCCCGCTGCAGCCGCCGCCAAATGGAAATTTTTGCGGTTTTTCCCCGGCACGTTAAACAAGCGGCGACGGGTTGAATTGGGAGAATTTGCCACTTTGAATAAAAAATGATTCCACGGCACATCCTGCAAGCTACGCTTGTCGGCAAAATATGCAGTTGCGAAAGGCGTTAGCCGAGAACAGACATGATTATCCCGTTAGGCGACAACTTGGAACGACCGAATTTTCCGGTGGCTACGGTTGCGCTCATCATGCTTAACGTGCTGATTTTCGCTTGCACCTATCGCGCTGAACTCACGGCTGAGAGCATCAAATTCGCCGACGAGCCGGGCGCGAAACAGCAGGAAGAACAATTCGAAGAGTTCTACGGCACGTGGGGGTGCACTCCCAATCAACTCAGCGAAGGCGAATTGATTGGCATACTCACCCACATGTTTTTGCACGGCAGCATTGTGCACCTTGTCGGCAACATGATCATCCTTTGGGCATTTGGACAGTCGTTGGAAACGGCACTGGGCTCGTTCGCCTTTATCGTGATGTATGTCGCATGGGGCGTTGTCGCATGTATTACTCAATGCATGGTGGATTGGTCGAGTGAAATTGTTTTGGTGGGCGCCAGTGGTGCGATTGCCGGCGTGATTGGCGGCTACGTGATGTTGCTCGGCTATTCCGCGAATATCAAGTTGTTGTTTTTGTTGTTCGTGTTCCCGATTCGATTTGAAATGCCGGCAATTTACGTCGGAGGAATTTGGTTCATCTCGCAATTAATGAACGCCTCCATGGACGTCAACGGAACCCTGTCCGGTGTCGCCTGGATGGCGCACATTGGCGGGTTCGCGATTGGCGTGTTGACCATGTTGGTTTATCGTCGGCAAACCGACCGGATTTTGGTTCGGGGAGGTGGCGGCAAACTGTTCTTTCACGATCGATCAAAAATGGAACAAGCGCGCCTGGAAAGAGAACTGGCTGAAGCGATTCCCGAAACGCCGGCCGAATTTGCGTCAGGCGATGTGGAAATTCAATTGCAACCGCGCGAATGTACCTCGTGCGGCAAAGCGCTGGACAGCAGCCATTTGATTGGCACCTGCCTGTTGCGTTGCCCCAATCCGGATTGCGGTCAGCTGACTTATATTTCCACGGATGAATTAAGCGCGGGTGTCAGCTAGAAAGCGTGAGCCCCAAATCCTTTTCTGACGCGCTACGTCGTCGTGCGTCGTTGCAGCAGGCCCACCGCCATCTGCTTATGAATCCACGTCAAACCGTTCAGAACGTGTAGCGACACGAACAATAAAATCACACCGAGCACCGAAAACGGCAGCGCCTCAGCAAATGTGTCGATTTTCCACGGGCCGATACTGACTTCCGCCCAGGGAATCTGGTAAACGACAACGGCACCCAGGCAAGACACCGAAGTGGCCAGCAGCGTGACCACCGCGACAAACGACAAAATCCCCAGCGGGAATTTCAAAAACAGATAGGCGACTCCCTTCCAGCTCTGCGCATCGGCAAACAGATTTTTGACTCGATCCCACACGGCTGGCGATTCGCGCCGAAAGCGCAAATCGCTCAAATGCAGCCCCAACAGATTGCTCGCTAACTCCCGCTCAAACCACATCGCGCCCCGCACACCCAACAGCGTCCCCAGTAACACGAAAATTCCGACCCACACGACCAGCAGTCCAATGCCCGTCGAAAACCCGGTCGTCAGGAACACGAAATAAAACACACCCAGCGGAAATGACAGCAGCAGGTACACGACATTCAGCCAGGTTTGCGGCGCGAAGGCCACGCCAAAAAAACCTGTGGGCTCGACCGCCGGTAGTGTGGCAACTCCCGGTTTAGGTGGCGCAGCAACTAGTGAAGACGCCGGCATCGGCGACTGGCGCGCCATCGAGTGCCGGACCGGTTGAACCGGTGGCACGCGACCCCGCGGATGGTGGCCGAGGTGGTCCGCAGCTTCCCCAAACGCCATGTTTGGCGGTGTCGATTGGATTGACTCCATTTCCGATTTAACCTGGCTCATCTGCTGAAACCGCAACTCTGGCTCTTTTTCCAACGCGTGCAACACGACTTCATCCAACCGAACGTCAAGCTTGACTTTTTGTGACGGTCGGGCGAACCGGCCAATTGGCAACTCGCCCGTTAGCATTTCATAAATCACAACACCCAGCGAATAAATGTCGGCCCGGTGGTCCACGGACAACGGTTTTTCAATTTGCTCCGGTGCCATGTAATGCATGGTGCCCATTACGTGATTGGTGCGGGTCAATGGCCGATGAGCGGGGCCCTGGTTGACGAGTTTGGCCAGCCCGAAGTCGGCAATTTTCACCACACCCTTTTTGTCGACGAGAATATTTTCTGGCTTGATATCGCGATGTACGATGCCGTGGTCATGCGCGTATTGCAGCGCGTCGCATACGTGCGGCACAATGGCCAGCGCGCTGGCGGGGTCCATTTTGCCCGTTTGCAGCAAATGCCGGAGATTCGTACCGTCCACATATTCCATGAGGAAGTAGTAATAATCGTCCGTGTGGCCGAAGTCATAAACTGTGACGATGTTCGGGTGGCTAAGTTTGGCCAATGCCTTGGCTTCTCGGATAAATCGATCAGCAAATGCGCGGTTATCGGCGGTATTGATGTGAATCAGCTTGAGGGCCACGGTCCGATCGAGGCTTTTTTGCACCGCCTGGAAAACCGCCCCCATTCCTCCTTGACCTACCAGCCGGACAATTTCCAGTTGCGGAAAAATTCTGGCCAGGTCTTCAATGCTTGGGGGGACCACTGTCGATTCGTATGATTGGGTTGGCGGAACGTTCCGTTCTTGAGCGGCGTCCTGCCACGATTTCATGCCGAGTTTCATCAGGCAGGCGGCACATGGCGCGTCGGGAGCGCTCTCTGGAAGGGCAGCGCCGCATTCGGGGCATTCTCGGTTCATTGTTTTTGCATCGAACGCTGGGAAAAGCGGATTCTATTTGGTTAGAAGGATTTTTGCCGGCAGGTTACAAACGAATTGGAGAATTATCCGCGGAGAGCGTTGAAAAGTGTTTGAATCTCCGTATCGATTTCGGCTTCGCTGGCCACCGTGTGAGCAATTTCGTCGCGAAGTATCTCGCCGAAACGCTGTTTCATGCGATATACGATGACTTTGACGGCAGATTCCGAGAGCCCCAGTTCCTGGCCCAGTTGCCGGTAGCGGCCCGATGCCGGCTGTCCCGTTAGGCAGCCGCTCAGGTATTTGAACTGATCGTCTTTGCCGCGCTCGGCGAATTCAGCCCGCAATGTCGCGCGCACGCGGTCCAACAAGGCCAGCGCCCACTGGCGATCAAATACGCGTTCGGGCGTCTGGCTAAAAACGGGGTCATTCGAATAGCGAGAATCCGCTAACCGTGCATCGATCGACACAATCGTAACGCCACCACCGCGCTTGATCGCGTTCTCCCGGTCAATCTCGTTGAGCATGTAGTTTTTGATTGAGGCCAACAAAAACGACCGGAATTTTCCCCGTGCCTGATCTAGTTTTGCCAAGTCATCTCGCTCGAGCAAACTGGCAAAAAATCCTTGCGTGAGATCCGCCGCGCGATGCGCGTCCATGCCCTGCCGCCGAACAAACGCATAGAGCGGAAACCAATACGTTGTGCACAGATTTTCAAGGGCTTCGCGCGAGGCCGGCGAATCGGCATTGCCAGCCGACATCACCACGCTCCACCGCGTGGTCGCAAAACTACGTGGCAAGCTGGGAAGTCCTGGTTCGTCAGTGGTCATGGATCGTCAACGGACCTCGATCACGGATTTCAGCGTTCCACATCTCCGCGTTTCAAACAGTCCATTCGCCGCAACATCGACGACATTGGCGTCGAACCGGTTCGGAACTGAAAGTATTGACAGATCAAGGCGTGACAGGGGAAGCGAGCCCGTCGTACGTCATTGACCCAGCGAATATCGATACTCGCTTTCCATATCGAGCACGACCTGCGGGTCAAAAATATCGGGGTTGTAACTGACGGTAGCGGTACCCGAGGCGCAGTGCGCTTTGACATCGGAGACACCGGCGATGGCACCCAACTGGCCTTCGACCAAGGCCGTGCAACGGCCGCTTCACGTCATGCCGGCAACGTTAAAAACCATCACCTGGTTGCCTGGTTCGACGACCAGGTATGACTCGCCGTTGCATCCCCAGCCGGGGGCGATCAAGACGATAGCGCCGGCGACCGTTGCCAGCAGGAAATTTACCGGGAGTTGTCGCATGAAAGGGCCTCAAGATTTCAACGGGGTGTGCGAGACGATGATCCCAATTTAATCCACTCAACGATCCGGCAAAAGCCGCGTTTTACACGAAAATCGCCCGTGAGACAGGCATCGCCATGATACGGAATAACCGGCTGCGGGCATTCCGAACGACTGTAATATTCCTCATATAGAGCGGAATGCTCGCCAACAACAGGCTCATTCTCAAACGTGCGGCCTAATATTTAGAATAGGATTATGGAGCGACCGGTCCGAACAACGGGCCGGATTGTTAATTTGTACCTTAATGGAATCACCCCGATTTCGATCTGCGGAGTCCCTCATGAAATTCAAACACCGTCTGACGCAGCTGTTTTGCGCGGTCTTCATCAGCGTTTTGAGCTTGCCGACATTGGCAATCGGCCAGAACGCCCCCGCGACGCCCGACAATAAACCGGAACACCCGCCGCTGGATAAAGTCACTGAGGGCTATACCAAAATCGCGGCGCCCAACGGCGAGAAAAGTTTTTATACGTTGTGGTTTCGTGAAAAGGACCAGCAGATGCTGGCCGAGTTGCCACGTGATTTTGCCAAGCAGCGGCATTTTATTGCCCTAACCGTTGCCAGCGGGACGCCGTTCGCCGGTCTGCAAACCGACGACTACTACGTTTACTGGCGAAAGTACGATAAGCGGCTGGCATTGATCATGGACAATCTCAGCATTCGTTCCAGCGGCGATGAAGAATCCAAGGATTCGGTCAAGCGACTGTTCACGGACCAGGTGTTGCTGGACGTTCCCATCGTCACCATGGTGCCGCGCGGCGGGCCGGTTATCGACATGGACGAACTGCTGGTGAAACAAGCCCGCACGTTTTTTGGCGGTTCCGCGGCAACGTCCCGTCCGCACTTGACCAAGTTCACCAAAAAGAAGGCGTTTCCAGAAAACGTCGAACTGGCGGTCGAATTCCCGACATCCAGCGGTGGTCTGCGTGCCTACCACTATTCGTTCAGCCTGATTAAGGACAACCCGCAATTCAAGAAACGGTCGGCGGATACGCGCGTCGGATACTTCACGACATCCTACAGTGATTTCGGCAAGTACGACGACGAGGAAACTCGCGTCCGCTATATCAACCGCTGGCACCTGGAAAAACGTGACCCCAAGCTCAAGATGAGTCCGCCGAAACGACCGATTGTGTTTTATCTCGAACACACCACTCCCGTACGCTACCGCCGCTGGACGAGGGAGGGCGTGCTGTACTGGAACAAGGCATTCGAGCAAATCGGCATCGTCAATGCGATCGAAGTCCGCGAGCAGGATAAGCAAACCGGCGCGCACATGGACAAAGATCCAGAAGACGTTCGGTATAACTTTATTCGTTGGTTGAACAACGACATCAGCACCGCCATCGGTCCCAGCCGCGTCGATCCGCGGACCGGCGAAATTCTGGACGCCGATATTGTGTTGACTGACGGTTGGATTCGCACGTTTGACAACAAGTTCGACTTGGAAATGCCCAAAGTGGCCATGGAGGGCATGAGTCCGGAAACGTTGGCTTGGCTGGCGACGCATCCCAATTGGGATCCGCGTTTGCGGTTGGCGCCGCCCTCGCAACGCGAGTTTCTCCGCCGGCAAATTCTGGCCGACGCGGCCGAGCCCTATGCCGGTCAGGAGTGGTCTTCCACCAAAACGCGGATGCTGGGTGATGAGGTGTTTGACGGCCTGGTCGGTCGCACCAGCCAGGTCAACGGCAGCTGCCTGGCCGCCGCCGGCCGCGCTTTCGACGTTGCCACCAAGCGAATGATGATGTCGATTGCCATGAACCAGGACGACGACGACAAAGACGAGGATAAAGACAAAGAGGACAAGGACAAGGAAGACGAGGACAAGGAACAGTTGCTGGACGGCATGCCTGAATCGTTTATCGGCCCGTTGTTAGCAGACCTGGTATGCCACGAAGTCGGTCACACTCTGGGCCTGCGTCACAATTTCAAGGCCTCGAGCATTTACAACCTGGCTGAAATCAACAGCGAAGCGCTCAAAGGCAAAAAGCCGTTTGCCGGTTCGGTGATGGACTACCTGCCAGTTAATTTCAACCTGGAGGCGGGCGAGGTCCAAGGCGACTGGGCGATGATCGGCGTGGGTCCTTACGACATGTGGGCCATTCAATATGGCTATGAGTTTGACGAAAAGAAACTGCCGGAGATTCTCAAGCGAGTGGCGGAACCGGAACTGGTTTATGCCACCGACGAAGACACGTCGGGTCCGGATCCTCTGGCTCGCCGCTACGATTTCGGTGCCGAACCGCTGGACTACGCCAAGAACCAGATGCGGATTGCCCGGCACCACCGCGGGCAGTTGATCGACAAATTCGTCAAAGAGGGTGACAGCTGGGCCAAGGCACGTCGCGGCTATGAGATGACACTGCGGATGCAAACGTCTAGTGTCAGCATGATGTCGAATTGGGTCGGAGGCGCGTTTGTCAATCGAGACAAAAAGGGCGACCCCAACGAAAGACAACCAATTGTCGTCGTGCCGGTCGAGCAGCAGCGCGAAGCGTTGAAGTTCGTGATCGACAATACGTTTTATGACGACGTGTATGGCTTGACGCACGAGCTATTGAACCGCATGTCCGTCGACAAATGGATCGACGGTGGCGGATTCTTCAGCCGCTCCAACGAACCGACGTGGCCCGTGCACGATCGCATCATGGGCATTCAGGCTTCGACGCTTACGCAGTTGATGAACCCCACCAAATTGCGTCGGGTTTACGACAATGAGTTTCGCGTTCCGGCCAGCGAAGATGCATTGACGCTGCCCGAAATGATGAAGGCGGTGACCGGTGCCATCTGGTCCGAACTGGACGATTGGAAAACGGTCGAAGCCTCCGATCGCAAACCGCTGGTTTCCAGTCTGCGGCGAAACCTGCAAACGGAACACCTGGAACGATTGTTTGACCTGGCAAGCGAGCAGAACAGCGCCACCGCCGCCATGCGCCCGATCGCCAACCTGGCATCGATGACGTTAAAAGATCTGAACGCCAAAATCGAAGCGATTGTGGGCCAGGGCAACGAACTGGATTCCTACACGCACGCCCACTTGTTGGACGCGCAAGACCGGATTCGTCGCTGGCTGGATTCCAAAGTCGTGGTGCAAGCCGTTTCCAACGTGCCCGTTATCCTCCGCGGGGCCGACGACGATCAGCAGAAATAGCTTCGCCGCAACCGGCGGGCGAGAATTTAACCAGGCTGTCTTTCTGAAGCTGAAAGGCAGCCTGTTTTTTTGGCGGAAGGAAATTAAGCATTAACTGGCAACATCGTGCTATATCGATTCCGGCGTGCGATAGCCCTTGCCAATGACGTTGACCGATAATTGTTTTGTTCCACGCACGTGAGTAGACTGTCGTTAACCGGTTGGTGTCCCTTCTCAAGGAGTCGCGATGTCACGGAACGCATCACTTTACCGATCACGTTGGCTTAAATTGGCAGCCAGTTTGCTGTTAGTTACTTCAGCTAATTTTGCGACGAATACCGTTGGCTTGCCAGGATGCGCGTGGCCCGATGACAGCGAAATCTGGCTGCAAGATGTGGCGGAGGCGATTGAGAAAGCTGCAAGTGAAAACCGAGATCTGTTGTTGCTGTTTACTGGATCGGATTGGTGCCCGCCCTGCATCAAGCTGAAGAAGGACGTTTTAAGCCAAAAGGAATTTGTTGAACAAGCACCGAATTCGTTTGTGTTGGTCAAGTTTGATTTTCCCCAAACCGTTGAGTTAAGCGCAGAACTGCAGAAACAGAACGACGAATGGTCCGAACGCTTCGGTATAGAAGGCTTTCCAACCATTGTGTTGCTCGATTCCCAGCAGCGACCCTACGCCTTCACCGGCTTGCGTGAAGAAGGACCGGCCGCCTATCTCAAACACCTCGAGGCACTCCGACAAACGCGCGAAAAACGTGATGAGGCGTTTTCCATGGCCGCAGACAAACAAGGCATCGAGCGGGCGGAATTGCTGGATCAGGGCCTGTCTGCGTTGGATCCGGATATCGTGGAAATCTACTACGAAGACGTCGTCAACGAGATCGGCGAGCTGGACAGTGAAGATGGCGCCGGACTGCGCACCAAGTATTTCGCTGCCCGAGATCGCGAGTTGCGTAAAGCGGTCATGTCCAACATCAGCATGGTAGCGCGTTTGGACAAACCTGAAAACGCCATCGCGTTCATCGAGCGGGCACTCGCCGAAACCCGTTTGCCCATCGACATGTGGCTGACGGCCCAGAAAACCAAGTTGCGGTTGTTGCGAAGCCTGGAGCGAACCGACGAGGCCCAACAATTAATCGACAGCATGATCTCCACGGAAGGGATGGACGCCGAGACAAGACAACGCCTCATAATCAACAAGGTCTTTTACATGGTCAGCCAAAGTCAAAACGACCTGGCCATGGACGAGTTGGGACAACAGATTCGCAGCCAACCGGAAAACCTGTTGCTGATGATCGCGAAAGGTGAATTACTCCACAGCTTCGGCAAATTGGAAGAGGCACTGGCGGCGTACGACCAGTCCATCATGGCGGCGGCCGCCCGACCAGAAGTGCTCGTCGAAGTCGTAGGAGCCAAGGCCGACGCGCTGTTTGAATTGAAGCGTGTCGAAGAAGCATTGGCGACGCTCGACGAACTGGCAGCAAACCAAAACGTGCCTGCTAACTATCGGGCCGAAGCACTGCTGCATAAGGCGCTAATGTTGCGCGAAACCAATCGCCGCCGGGCGGCCATTTTGTCTGAGAACCGGGCCGTGGAAATCGTGGAAACGCCTGAGGGCAAAAGCGAAATTCAGAAACTCGTGGATCAGTTCCGGCGCAAATTCGCCGGCCAGTCCCAGTAACTCCCCAGTTTCTCCCTGCAGCGGCCTGCCGGCGTTTTCGCCGTTAGTTGCTCGCTGATTTTCGCCCGAATTAGGCTGATCGTATGCTGCCGCGACGGCGTAATATCGCCGGCGATTGGCCGGTTGGCAGGCCACGAGGGCCACCACATTCGTTGAAAATATTCACGTTTCGCGGTATCCTTTTTGCATCTCCGCTGACCGGCCATTTCTATCAGGAAGCTTGACTGGAGTCCAAACCGATGACCCAAAAACCAGCCCCTCGACCACAGGCAAATCGTCGCGAATTCATTAAGACGGGAACCGCGATTGGCGCCGGTTTCTGGGTCGCCGGCGGCGTCGCACCCAAACGAACTTACGCCTCGAAACTTGAGCAAATCCAATTCGGCTGCATTGGCATTGATGGCAAAGGGTCCAGTGACTCCGCCGATGCCAAAGCCAACGGCGAAGTCGTGGCGGTTTGCGATATCGACGACAGCCGGCTGGACAAATTCAGCGAAAAATTTGCCGGAGCCCGCCGCTTCAACGATTTCCGCATCTTGTTGGACGAGATGGGCGACAAGATCGACGCCGTGACGGTCAGCACCCCGGACCATACCCACGCCGTCGCCGCCCTGCAGGCCATGCGGTTGGGCAAACACTGTTTCTGTCAAAAGCCGTTAACGCATTCGATCGAAGAAGCCCGCATGATGGGGATGGTCGCCCGCGAGAGAAACTTGGTCACGCAAATGGGAAATCAGGGGACCGCCGAAAGCATCTTGCGAAAATCCGCCGCCTTGATCCAGGCCGGTGCGATTGGCCAGGTCACGCACGTACACGTATGGACCAACCGGCCCGTTTGGCCGCAGGGCATGGACATCAAAGTCAAAGAGCAACCCGATCCCGGCCAGGAAAAAGAATGGAACGAATTGCGGGCCAAAATTCATTGGGAGGAGTGGATTGGCCCGGCGCGGCCGCGACCCTACAGCCCCGAAATTCACCCGTTTAAATGGCGGGGTTTTTGGGATTTTGGTACCGGCGCGCTTGGCGATATGGCTTGCCATACTCTCAACATGGCATTCATGGCGCTGAATCTGAAGAATCCAACCTCGGTCAAAGCCGACACCTCCGGCCACGATGGCGTGATGTTCCCCAAGTGGTCGCAGATCGATTTCGAGTTTCCGGAACTCGATGGCCGACCGGCGCTCACGCTGACCTGGTACGACGGCGGCAAAATGCCCCCGACCAAGCTGATCAAAGACTTGCCCCGTTCCCGCAATAAAGGCTCCGAATCCGTTTACAACAGCGGCGCCTTGGTGGTCGGGACCGATGGTATGCTGTTCTCACCCGGTGATTACGGCGGCGACAATCAGGGCAATACGGGCATCCAGTACCCCAACGGTAAATTCGTCAAGCAGCGAAGGATTGAGGAACCCAAAGTGGAATTCCAGGCGTCGCCGGGGCATTTCAAGGAATTCGCCAACGCGATCGCCGACGGAAACAGTACTCCTGTTTCCAATTTCGCGGATTATGCCGGCCCGCTGACTGAAACGATTTTGTTGGGCAACCTGGCCGTGTGGGCAGCCAGCGACGAGGCAATTCAATGGGACGCCGAAAACATGATCGCGTCAAACGTGCCCCCAGAGTGGCAGCAGTCCGTTGAGCACATGGTGCGGCACAAGTATCTGAACGGATACGACATTCGCGAATTGGCCGGGACCCAGAAATAACACCCCCCAATGCATTTATAATGTAAGTATCCACCGGCATTTGCGTCGTGAATGGCGGGGACCCGCATCTCGGGGTGGGCCACGACAAAGCAAAGAACCGGAACGACTTGTGGAGAGTTAATCGATGGCCAGCTGTTGTAATCGACCTTGTTTTTTTGCGGCTTTGCTGAGTTCCCTGGCGCTGGGATTCCTGACCTATTCGATCGTGCAATCGCTGCCAGCCGAAGCGCGGGTGACCCCGGCAACCATTATTGACGAGGACGAACGAGTGGACGAAACAGATGCCATTGCAACATTCGGTGCCGGATGTTTCTGGTGTGTCGAAGCGGTGTTTCAGGAACTCAAGGGTGTCAAATCGGTGACGTCAGGCTTCATGGGCGGGACGGTCGCCAACCCGACGTATGCCCAGATCAGCACCGGCCAGACCGGCCATGCCGAAGTTTGCCGCATCGTTTATGAGCCCGAAGTGATTTCGTTCGAAAAACTGCTGGAGGTGTTTTGGCGAACCCATGACCCCACGACGCTAAATCGGCAAGGCCACGACACCGGACCCCAGTATCGCAGCGTGATTTTCTACCACGATGACAACCAAAAGAAGTTGGCCGAATCGCTCAAGCAAAAACTGGATCAATCGGGAGCTTTCGACGATCCGGTCGTAACCGAAATCACCGCGGCCTCAGAGTTTTATAAAGCCGACGATTACCACCAGAACTATTTCAGCACCAATCCGACGTCCACGTATTGCCAGGCCGTGATTGTGCCCAAGATGAAAAAGTTTCGTGAAGTGTTTGGCGACGACTTGAAAGAGAATGCCAACAAATAGCGCACGGTGTCGTGCTCGTGTTCTCATCCGATCATCGCATCGCCACTGGCGAGTCAGCTTTGAGAAAACCCAACCGTCAACGAAGGTATTGG